>JBIIQR010000164.1:0-4478 GCA_044341985.1 Burkholderiaceae bacterium | reverse complement strand
GAGAAAAATGGTTGGGCTGGCGTGCTGGTGTATGGCGGCGTGCGCGACACCGTGGAGTTGCAGGCCTGTAACGTGGGTATTTTTGCCTTAGGTACGATTCCCAGACGCAGTGCCCGTAAGGGTGTCGGAGAAACAGATATTGCCGTCACGATAGCGGGTGTGATCGTTCATCCCGGCGACTGGATTTATGCCGATGTGGATGGTGTTTTGATCTCTAACGAGAAGCTCGTTTGATGCCTAAGCACCCTTCAATTGATAGGCTGATTTATTCCACAATGTGGAAAAATGTTTTTATATTGTGAAATGAAATAAGCTGCTTGACAGCACTAATCTGTTTCATTTGGAGAAATTACTTTCCACATCGCAAAACGATAGTCTTAAGCACTTGATTTAAAACAATAAAAATTATCTTATATGTCTTATATAAGACCTTGTTGCCGCGCAAAAAAACGCCTAAGATTCTTACATCGGATTTCGTTTCATACCCGTTGTAATACTTACTCCAGGAGAATGCATTATGGCCACTCGCGAGCAGCAAATTCAGGCATTAAATAAAGATTGGGCTGAAAATCCACGTTGGAAAGGCATTAAGCGTAATTACACCGCTGAAGAAGTGGTCAATCTGCGCGGCTCAGTACAAATCGATCATACCTTGGCTAAGCGTGGCTCAGAAAAGCTGTGGAATCTGCTGCACACCGAGCCGTTCGTCAATGCGCTGGGCGCGTTGACGGGTAATCAGGCGATGCAGCAAGTTAAAGCCGGTCTGAAAGCTATTTATCTCTCTGGTTGGCAGGTCGCGGGTGATGCGAACCTCGCCGGTGAAATGTATCCCGATCAATCGTTGTATCCTGCCAATTCAGTACCGATGGTGGTTAAGCGTATCAACAATACTTTCCAACGCGCTGATCAAATTCAGTGGTCCGAAGGTAAAAATGATGTTGATTTCTTCGCACCGATCGTCGCTGATGCAGAAGCTGGTTTCGGTGGTGTGTTGAATGCTTTCGAATTAATGAAATCCATGATCGAAGCGGGCGCTGCTGGCGTTCACTTTGAAGATCAATTAGCTTCCGTTAAAAAATGCGGTCACATGGGCGGCAAAGTGTTGGTGCCTTCACGTGAAGCCGTAGAAAAGTTGAATGCAGCCCGCTTGGCCGCTGACGTATCAGGTACACCAACCATTTTGGTTGCTCGTACCGATGCAGAAGCAGCCGATCTGTTGACCTCGGATGTTGATCCTATCGATCGTCCTTTCTGCACTGGCGAGCGCACCGTTGAAGGCTTCTACAAGACACGTGCAGGTGCTGATCAAGCGATTTCACGTGGCTTGGCGTACGCACCGTATGCTGATTTGGTCTGGTGTGAAACAGGTAAGCCTGATTTGGCTTTCGCGAAAAAATTTGCTGAAGCTATCCACGCTAAATTCCCAGGCAAGATGCTGTCGTATAACTGCTCACCATCGTTCAACTGGAAGAAAAATCTGGATGACGCAACGATTGCTAAGTTCCAGAAAGAGCTCGGCGCGATGGGTTACAAGTTCCAGTTCATCACATTGGCTGGCTTCCACGCTTTGAACTACTCGATGTTTAATCTGGCTCACGGCTATGCACGCAACCAGATGTCGGCCTTCGTTGAATTGCAAGAAGCTGAATTCGCGGCTGCCGAAAAAGGCTTTACCGCGGTTAAGCACCAGCGCGAAGTTGGTACCGGTTATTTCGACGCAGTGACTCAAGCTATTCAGCAAGGCCAGTCGTCAACGACAGCACTGCACGGTTCAACCGAAGACGAGCAATTCTTCGACAAGAAAGTCGCTTGATGTAGGGATCAGAGGGCGCTCAAGCGCTCCGCCTGATCAACGAAGGGCAGAGGAGACAAAGTCCAAAAGAAAGGCCGCACCTCACGAGGGTGCGGCTTTTTTCTTTGGGCTTGATAGAATCTATGTCTTATCACTCGCCGCTACGGCTTTTTCATGTTCAGCTACCGACACGCCTTTCACGCTGGGAACCACGCCGATGTGCTCAAGCACATGGTCTTAATCCAGTTATTGCAGTACCTGAACCAAAAAGAAACTCCCTACATGGTGATCGACACCCATGCGGGTGCAGGCACCTATCAGCTCGATGGCGAGTACGCCACTAAGAGTGGCGAAGCCGAGTCAGGCATAGGACTGTTGTGGGATAGGGACGATGCCCCGAGCGTGGTGTCAGAGTATCTGGATCAGATACGGGCACTCAATCCGTCTGGCCGCTTGCGTCATTACCCCGGCTCGCCTTTTTTGGCTGAACACATCATGCGCGAGCAAGATCGCTTGCGCTTGTTTGAGATGCACCCCACCGATGTGCGCCAGCTACAAGATAATTTTCGCAAACTCGAAGCCCACCAAGTGGCTAATGGGTTGCATACGAGCGCACGCGGTAAGCGCGTAATGATTCAGCGTGCTGATGGCTACGCGGGTCTGAAAGCCTTATTGCCGCCACCGTCACGCAGAGGCTTGGTGTTGATTGATCCATCGTATGAAGATAAAGATGACTATCGCAAGGTGAAAGTGGCGATTGAAGAATCGCAGAAACGGTTTGCTACCGGCACCTTTGCGGTTTGGTACCCGGCGCTAGGTCGCCTCGAATCGCAGCAGCTGCCAGAACGCCTCAAACGCTGCGCTGCATCGGATTGGTTACATGTCAGTTTGTCGGTTAGGGGCTATGTGGAAGGTCAGGGGCTGTATAGCAGTGGCATGTTCATCATCAATCCGCCGTGGACCTTAAAGGCCGCCTTAGAGCAGGCAATGCCATGGCTTGCGGAAGTGCTGGGTGAGGGAACGGGTAGCTTCGTGCTGCAATCAGGCACAGCAGCGCGCATTAAGAAAGAGCGCGACGAATGAATAAGGCCTTTGTCAAAGAATCGTCTGGTGAAGATGATGACGACGATCTTAGCCAAGGTCTGCCACCGATTCCAGCGGGTGCCAAAAACTACATTACGCCCCAGGGTTATCAGCGTATTCGCGAAGAGCTGTTTAGTTTGATTGATGATCAGCGGCCTGAAGTGGTAAAGATTATTCACTGGGCCGCATCAAATGGCGATCGCTCTGAAAACGGTGACTACATTTATGGCAAACGTCGCTTACGTGAGATTGATCGCCGAATTCGCTTTTTAACTAAACGCATGGATCTTGCTGAAGTGGTTGATCCTGCAATTCATCACGGTAGCGATCAAATATTTTTTGGTGCGACCGTCACCTACCTTAATCGTCAGGGCGTCGAGCAAACGATCCGAATTGTCGGTATTGATGAGATCGATCCCTTGAATGGAAAAATTAGTTGGGTCTCACCCGTGGCACGGGCGCTCACCAAATCTAGAGAAGGTGATGTTGTCACGTTAAATACCCCATCTGGTCTGGATGAGCTTGAAATAATCGCCGTCGAATACCCTGCGCCAGTCTGACGTAAAATAATGTATTTACAAGCTTCATAACGCTAGAAATACATGGCTATTGTTTTCCCCACATTGAATCACCCCTTGCGAGTACCTCTCGCTGCGGAAATTCACTCGCGCCCACCCATACGGCTTGAAGCGCCTGAGCGCATCACCCACTTAGGTATCTTTGGTCGTAACGAACCAGAAGAAAATCAAACAGTCGGTGTGCAGTCGCAGTTACTCGCGGACTTTTGCATACACTACGGCGTCACTCCGCCCTTGATAGAGGCTAAATATTTTTTCCATGATTTTGGTCGTTTTCGCTTGAAGTGGGAATGTCACAGTGAATTTTCCAGTTTCACTTTTGTTTCTAGCGTACCTGGTGATTTAAAACCTGAAGGATTGTTTGATCGCATGCCTTCTGAAGATCTACCGCATGAGTGGCTTTTGCGGTTGCAAGGTAAATTAATGGTGGCAACGCACATCCTGCTTGAAAGCGGAGCCACGCCGCCAGATGAAGCGGTACCGCATATGCGTCGCTTATTTGAAGGCAATCCGATTGTAGGTTGCGAAGCTTCACAAGCGGCTCAGGTTTGGACAGATTTTCAGATTCATGCCAGTGGGTTCGTTCGTTTTGTCGTTCGTGATGCGGGCTTGAAAGGCCAGCAGGCAGGTCGTCTAGTACAGCGAATACTTGAAATTGAAACCTACCGCAAGATGGCAATGCTGGGATTACCCAACGCGCAGCGCGCTGGTCCAATACTTAATTCTATTGAGGCTGAGCTCGCGTTTCAAACGGCTGCCATGGTAGAGATGGACAATACGGGTCACAAGAGTGATGAGGAAGGTATGTCTGAAGAGCAGCATCTGCTTGAGCGCATCACTAGCCTAGCTGCACGGCTAGAACAGCTAGCAGTTGATAACAGCTATCGATTCTCTGCTTCGAATGCTTACTTTAAACTGGTTCATTCGCGTATCGAGGAATTACGAGAGCGTAGGATTGAAGGCGTGCCAACCATCAGCGAATTTATGCAACGCCGCCTTACTCCAGCAATGAACACCTGTTTATC
>JBIIQR010000163.1:0-4494 GCA_044341985.1 Burkholderiaceae bacterium | reverse complement strand
GCATTGCGCACAGCGCAGAAGCCAATTTTCGACTGCTACTGGGTATACCCTCAAATTACAAAGTCTTATTCCTTCAGGGTGGCGCCATGGCGATGAATGCCCTGGTTCCGATGAATTTACTCGGAAAAAATCGTTCAGCAGATTATGTGAACACGGGTATTTGGTCTTCCAAATCGATTAGCGAGGCGAAAAAATATTGCCAGGTGAATGTGGCGGCTTCGTCCGAAGACAAAGATTTTACGTATGTCCCTGCGCAGTCCGCGTGGAAACTCGACCCGCGAGCAGCTTATCTACATATTTGCAGTAACGAGACGATAGGTGGTGTTGAGTATCACTGGTTACCCGATGCCGGTGATGTACCTTTGGTCGCCGATATGTCGTCAAACATCTTGTCGACAGTTATTAATGTGAGTGATTACGCCGTGATCTATGGCGGTGCGCAAAAAAATATTGGACCCGCGGGATTGACCTTTGTGATTGTGCGTGATGATTTTCTGGATAGAGCGTTAGACATTACGCCGACCGTATTCCACTGGAAAGAACAAGCCGAGCATGAATCCATGGTGAATACACCGCCCACGTATGGAATTTATATGGCCGGTCTGGTATTCGAGTGGTTGCAGCAGCAGGGCGGTTTGGTGGCTATTGAAAAAATGAATGCTGAGAAGGCATCGCGTTTATATGATTACCTGGATTCGACAGATTTTTATTCTAGTCCAGTCAGTGTCTATGACAGATCGCGTATGAATATCCCTTTTCATTTGCATGACACGCGCTTAAACGACAGTTTTCTTGACGGCGCTCAAGATCGTGGCTTGTTGCAGTTAAAAGGCCATCGTAGTGTCGGTGGTATGCGAGCCTCTCTTTACAATGCGATGCCTATCGATGGCGTGATCGCATTAATCAACTACCTGCGTGATTTCGAAAAACATCACGCTTAGTCTGTAAATCGCAAAATTTACCTATCGCTTTATTGCCTGCATGGCTTGTCTTCGTGGCGCATTGGGGATTTAATCGTCTTCCACCAAGTCCAATCGAAAAGTTGTTTGGTTATCCATCACCATCGCAATAATTTTTCTGATTTGTTCGACCAGGAGTCATCATGCAGAGCGAAGCGCGACAGGACATCGAGCCTGTTCAACATATTTTCGATTGTAGTCCCCAGGAGAAAGTGCGTCGTGAGCTGATGCATGCTTTACGGTATAGCGGCGAAAGGCCTGTTGCAGAGCTGGTCGAGATGTCGGACGCAGAGCGTTGCAAATGGTTATTTTGGAATTTGCACGAAAACTTAGAAGAAATTCGTGCGATGGAGCCAACGTTGTCGGCGCGAGTCACTGGGACTCAATTTACGGTAACCGATGGATCGCGCTTGCTGGGTCAAGGTTGCATTGAGAAGCGTCTTGATCTTTCGTGCAAATGGTCGATGTCACTCTCGTGCGCAGGACCCCATGAAGAAATATCGCATGCTATAGGTGAAGGCTGGATTAATTTAGTTATTGCTGAAGAAGCACCTGCGTATCTGACCTTGCGTGATGGTCAGAAAGCCTATCTGGATGCAGATCATTCCGTGTATCCGAATCAGATCTATCTAGAGGGTTGGATTACGCCCGATATTTGGCATGAGATGCGAACGCATCTTTCCAATCCTAATCCCACTTGTCGCACCGATATCGTTTTGCTCGATAACGTTTTATTCCCCGTAAAAAAAGAATTCGATTTTGTGGCGGGTCCACCCGGCGCATTGGGTGTGATCACGATGGAGTTTCGTGCGTTTTCGCATCCCACTGAACGGCGCGCTAACCGGCGCGGCGAACCTAGACTACGTTAGGGAGTTGATGATTATGAACAGACTAGTTGTGCATCGCGAGCCTGTGCCTACACCCGACGATCAGCCTTTTCACGAAGATATTCCGCATCCCGTCCCGCAGGATGAGCCTGTACCCGATCCGCATCCCGAGTAGTAGTGATCAGGTAGTGAAAAATGATTGAATGATTGTTCGCTTTAAAGTGTGGGAGCGTATTCACGTTCCATGATGCGTTGAACACGACGTAGATACCAAGCCAATGCGAGCCCTACCAAGGCGAGGCTTAGGCTATTACCCAACCAAAAGCCAGTAGCACCTAGTAAAAAGTTAGGCGTCATTCCGGTGATGTTAAATCCGATCACATATCCACCGCCGAGACCTGCGCCCCACAGTGCCACTGCATACATTAGCGTGGGAATAGTCGCGACTTTATATGCGCGTAAAACGAAGGCTGTGCCGACTTGAATCGCGTCGAATAGTTGATAGAACGCGATGAAAAAGAATAGTGGTATTGCGGCTTCTGCGACGCTCATATCGGGCGTGTAGAGTCCAATGATGTAGGTGCGCGTGAGCCATACCAAGATACCTAGACTCACTGAAAGAATGACGCCTAATCGTATTCCTGCACGACCTGTGCGGCGTGCTGATATCAAACGGCCCGCCCCGATTTCTTGAGCCACGAGCGTCATTGTGGCATTCGCTATCGACAGCGGCAGCATGTAGAGCACCGTGCCAAAGTTGGCAGTGATCTGATGCGCTGCTAAGGTGTTGCTACCTAAGCGGGCAATGAACAGGGCCATGAAGGTGAAGGCAGTCACTTCAATTAAATACGACAGCCCCATAGGTAAGCCGAGCTTGAGTAACGCCGATTGAGATTTCCAACGCGGTCTATCAATTCCATGGCCAACAATATGAAATTGATTGAAAAAAGAATCGTTACGCAGGATCAGCCAACTGATGAGTGCGATTAACCAAGCACTGATGGCTGTCGCTATTGCACAGCCGGGACTGCCGAACGCAGGTAAACCTAACCCGCCGAAAATAAATAATGCATTCAGTGGAATCTTCAATACCAAACCGGCGATTTGAAGCAACATCACGTTGCGCGGCCGTGATAAAGCGGTGTTTAACGACCCGTACACGCGAAAGCCCAACGAGGCAGGTAGTGCGAGCGATAGTATTTGCAGATAGCGCTCAACTTTGTCTGTCATCTCAGGAGGAGCATGAGCTACAGCTAGCAGCGCGTGAGGAAAGCTTAATAGGCACGCGCCCACGATAGAAAGAAAAATCGCTAGCCACATACCTTGGCGCACTTCAGCACCAATAGCATCGATTTTTTTTGCGCCGAATAATTGAGCGATGGTAGGCGAGAGCGCTTGCAAAACGCCTGATAAGCCGACGAATACACTGATGTAAATAGACGCACCGAGACCGAGTACGGCCAAATCAGTAGCGGAGTAGCGTGCTGTCATCGCGGTGTCGATCACACCGTTGGCAACGACTGCCAACTGCCCCACTAGTATGGGCCAAGCAAGTCGCGCAACGCGTGAAGTTAGCGACGAGCTGTGCGGGCTGGCCGCGAGAGTCATGGGGAATTGCGCTTGTAGAGACGGAAAAATTCGTGGCGATCAGAGGGGCGACGACCTTGCCACAGCAGCGTTACATCACCGTCGATTTTTTTCAAAGCCGAACTGCGGCGACGTAATCCATCATCCTGCACGAGCAGCAACTCACAACGTGAATTTTTTGAGCCGCGGCTGAAATTCACCTGCCCCAAATAGCCAAACGATGCTCGCTGTGCAGGGCCGACTCCATCGGTATCAACGCAACGATAGGTTTCTGGTAAATGAGTTTGAATTTCTGCAGCAACGCTGGCGTAGCTTTGCGCATAGTTCAACCATGGCAGCCAAAGTGTCATGAGCAGTACCCAGCACAGAACCAGTCCACCAGTGGATAACACGACAGCACGCCATAACACAGAAGGTCGGCGTCCGAGACGCCAGCGTAATAGCAGTACCCATCCAACGGTAGTCGCTAGCGCAACGATCGTGGCAAAAAAATTAAATTCTGGCTCAAATCCTGGCGCAACTTTGAACGCATTTTTTGCGAGTTTTTCTGGCCATCCGGTTTGCTTTGCAATCCACCCTAACCAAATGAATGAAGCGATGGCTGTCAGTGTCATCACTGAGAACCAGTCAATCGCATTGATTGCTCCACGTTTTAGCGTAGGTAATCCAAAGGTCGCCAAAATCGCCAGGGGTGGTAACAACGAAAGTAATTCATGATCTTTCGGTGAGGCAGTGAACAGATTTAGCAGCAGCAATGCAATGACACCCGAGACGGTTAGCAGTACATGCAGCGTCACTTGCGAGCGCCATGCCCATACAGTCCAAGCGGCAATGGGCCATGCAGGCCAGGTATACCAAACCAATGTTTTTGAGAGAAAACCCAGCGTAGCTAATCGAGGCCAACTCAGCATATGCAAATTGGTGTTTAACCACGCGTCGGTGACTTCAGCGCTGCCTGGCATCAATGCACGATGAGCCAGTAGCCATGTCAGCGGTATCAGCAATCCAATCGGCAGTGTCGTGCGTGCGAGATGTAGCGTGACATCGCGATAGCGCAGAGCAGCCAACATCAACAAACTAATCCATAGCGCTAGAGGCACGGTCCAGCCACGCGCAAGTAC
>JBIIQR010000162.1:0-4504 GCA_044341985.1 Burkholderiaceae bacterium | reverse complement strand
CTTTCCCTTGGCGCCGCGGTTTCGCTTTGGAAATGAGCGAATTAGCTTCCTGTTTTGAGATACTTGATCAATCCATATCTCACCAAGAAATACAAACCGAACAAGATCACCACTGTAAATGTCCCTAACCAGACTATTTGTGACACGCATCTTCTCAACTGTCTTCAGTACTTCAACCAGACGGCGCAAAGCATAAGCTCGATTACTTTGGGGAACAAACTCACCAATGACTTTTTTTATGTATTTTTTTGAAATGGGTAAGCGGCTTTTCATCGCTTAGTCACACTGCTTTACGCTTGAGAGAAAAAACGTTGCCTGCTAGCTGCTGATCCAGATAATCCACCCACCATTGCATCATCTTGGCACGCTGCTTCAGATATAGCGCATGGTTGTATGATGCCGATACGGTGTCGCGCTCTTGATGTGCCAATTGCAGTTCAATGTGCATGTGCTCAAAGCCCTTCTCGTGCAATATGGTTGACGCTAAACCCCTAAACCCATGACCCGTCATTCGTCCTTTGTAACCCATTCGCTCAAGGGCTTTTAGGATAGTGTTATTACTGATAGGCTTGGAATGGTCTCGCTCTCCGGGGAAAAGCAGCTTGCTATGACCAGTGACGCCATGGAGTACCTGCAATAGCTGAACAACCTGCTTTGGTAGCGGCACAATGTGGGGTGTTCGCATCTTCATCCGCTCTTCTGGGATTCGCCACTCGGCAGCTTTCAAGTCAAACTCATCCCACTTGGCACCAATTAGCTCACCAGTACGTACAAATGTCATTGCCAAGAGCTTGATAGCCAGCCGAGTAGCTGGCGTGCCCTGATAGCCTTCTATCTTCCGTAAAAGCTCAGGCAACTCTTTGGCATCAATCCGTGCGTAGTTTGTCTTCTTGCGTGAAGCCAGAACATCGCTTGGCTTTACATCGCTGGCAGGATTACGTTCAGCTAGACCATGCGCTATTGCATACCTAAATACCTGCCCTGTGGTTTGATAAGCCCTTTTACTTATATCTAACGCACCACGTTTCTCTATTGCCTTAACCATCTTCACTAGCTCAGGCGCTTTTATTTCGGATACTGGGCGCTTGCCAATGGCAGGAAAAACGTCTGCCTCCAAACGTCTAAGGACATACCCAGCATGTCTTGGACTTCTTGCAGCTGACCAGCTTGCATACCAAGCACGTGCCACAGCCTCAAAGCTATTCTCCTGTGCGAACTGCTTCGCTTGCTTGGCGGCTTGTTGGGCATGAACTGGGTCGATTTCTTTGGCGACTTGCTTGCGCATCTGGTCACGCTTCTCACGTGCTTGAGCTAACGATACATCTGGGTACTTACCCAAGCTTGCTGTTTTTTCTTTTCCTTCGAAGCGATAACGCATGTGCCACAACTTTGATCCGCTGGGATACACAGACAAGTGCAGACCTCGATCGTCAGTGAGCTTGTAGATAGTTGTTTGGGGCTTTGCGGTCTTAACGCGAGTGTCAGTGAGCATTTCACCTCCAGATGAGGGTAAAAATACTGCGGGTTGTGGGTAAACTTATTTTTTACCCTCACTTTTACCCGCACCAGAATCTGGATGGTAGTGTAGCGCGTTGGAGCTTAAAAGACAAAAAGCCCAGCATTTGCTGAACTTTTCGATGAATCCGTTAAGCTTATTAGAGCTTGCTGGAGTTCTTTGGAGTGCCACTTGGCGGAGAGGGTGGGATTCGAACCCACGGTGGACTCGCGCCCACGCCTGATTTCGAGTCAGGTACATTCGACCACTCTGCCACCTCTCCGGGTCGAAAATCAGTATTTTCGAAAGATCGCGATTTTAACAGAAGTATTGCTGTGAGCGTTAGTCTGCGCGACTATGGCTTCAACTGCTTAATTCCACCCATATAGGACCACAAAGCTTCGGGCACATGAATACTGCCATCAGCTTGCTGATAGTTTTCCAAAATAGCTACTAATGTACGGCCGACGGCTAAACCTGAACCATTCAATGTGTGGAGTAACTCTGGTTTGCCTTGGGCATTGCGAAACCGTGCCTGCATACGACGTGCTTGAAAGGCTTCGCAATTGGACACGGATGAAATTTCACGGTAAGTGTTTTGTGCAGGAAGCCAAACTTCCAAATCGTAGGTTTTAGCTGATCCAAAACCCATGTCGCCGGTACAGAGCGTAATCACGCGATATGGCAAACCTAGTTTTTTAAGAATATTTTCTGCGTGACTGCACATTTCATCTAGCTGTTCATACGAATGCTCTGGATGGGCCATCTGAACCATTTCAACTTTATCGAATTGATGTTGACGGATCATGCCGCGCGTATCGCGGCCATAACTACCTGCTTCTGAACGAAAACAAGGTGAATGGGCGACTAAGCGCATAGGTAATTGATCTGCGCTGATAATTTCATCGCGCACAAAATTAGTTAGCGTGACTTCGGCGGTAGGGATCAAATACAACGCTTCGCTCTCACCTTCTTGTCCGCCCTTCTTCACCGCAAAAAGATCGGCTTCGAATTTAGGTAGTTGGCCCGTGCCACGCAAAGTATCGGTATTGACGATATAGGGCGTATAGCACTCGGTGTAAGCATGGTCTGCTGTGTGCGTGTCGAGCATAAATTGAGCGATAGCGCGATGCAGTCTAGCGATACCGCCTTTCATCACGGTAAACCGCGCACCTGATAGCTTGGCGCCTGTATCAAAATCCAAGCCCAGAGGTGCGCCTAGATCGACGTGATCTTTAACCTCAAAATCAAACTGGCGCGGTGTACCTACTTTGCGAAGCTCAACGTTGCCCGATTCATCGCTACCCACCGGCACGGACTCGTGCGGAAGATTCGGTATCGCTTGCATAAAGTCTGCAAGCTTGGTCTGAACGATGTCGAGTTGATCGGCTGAAGCTTTGAGCTCATCTCCCAACCCGGCCACTTGATTCATGACAGCGGTCGTATCTTCGCCTTTACCTTTGAGCGCACCAATTTGTTTTGAGAGCGAGTTGCGCTGCGCTTGCAATTCTTCGGTACGAGTCTGGATAGACTTGCGCTCTGCCTCGAGCGCATTGAAGCTGGCAGTATCTAGAGTAAATTTGCGTTGCGCGAGGCGGGCTGCAACAGCCTCTATATCCTTGCGGAGAAGTTGAATGTCGATCATGGGAAGATGCGTCAGATTGAAAACAAAGATGAGATTGTACCAAGGGCGGGTAAGAGTACGAGTGCGGCCCCAGTTTGATTGAGTCGGCGGTGCTGTCGTCGTAACAAGTTTACTTTTTACCGCTCGCTTTGTAGTCGCTATCCAATTGCCTCAGATACGCTAGCTTTTCTGCGATCTTGCCCTCCAAACCTCGGGGCGTTGGCTGATACCAACCGGGCTCGCGTAGTCCCTCTGGAAGGTAAGTTTCACCAGCGGCATAGGCGTCGGGTTCGTCATGCGCATAGCGATATAACTTACCGTAGCCCAGCTCTTTCATTAGCTTGGTCGGTGCATTGCGAAGATGCTCGGGCACAGGGCGTGACGCATCATTGGCTATAAAAGATCGTACCTTGTTATAAGCGTTATAAACCGCATTGGATTTAGCAGCACAGGCAAGATAAACAACCGCCTCAGCCAACGCCAGCTCACCTTCGGGTGAGCCTAATCGCTCATACGACTCGGCTGCATCCAGCGTCAATCTCAATGCACGTGGATCGGCCAAGCCTATATCTTCGCTCGCCATACGTATCAATCGCCGACTAAGATAACGTGGATCGGCGCCGCCATCGAGCATACGAACTAACCAATACAATGCTGCATCAGGATTAGATCCACGAACGGATTTATGCAGTGCGGATATCTGATCATAAAAAGCATCACCACCTTTATCAAAGCGGCGTAGCGCATCGCCCAAACTTTCTTTCAATAAGGCGACATCAATTACGCTAACTTTTTTCTGGTGCGCGGCGCGCAAAATAATTTCGATATTGTTTAAAAGCTTCCTGCCGTCACCATCAGCGCTAGCAGCCAGTAGCTGCTTAGCTTCTTGATCCACGCTGAATTCATGGTCGATCGCCATCGCTCGCTCGACTAATTGGAGCAAATCATCGGTCGTTAATGACTTTAATACGTACACAGCGGCACGCGAAAGCAATGCACCGTTTACTTCAAATGACGGGTTTTCAGTGGTGGCACCAATAAACGTTAACAAGCCACTTTCCACATGCGGCAGAAAGGCATCTTGCTGACTTTTATTGAAACGGTGAACTTCATCAACGAATAAAATCGTTTGACGACCTGAATTGGCTTGTATGACCTGAGCACGTTCTACCGCCTCACGAATATCTTTAACACCTGACAGCACGGCTGACAAAGCGATGAACTCGGCATTGAAGCCCTGTGCCATTAAGCGCGCCAGTGTGGTCTTGCCCACACCTGGCGGCCCCCACAAAATCATGGAGTGTGGCTGACCCGATTCAAAGGCCACACGCAAAGGCTTGCCCGCTGCAAGTAGATGCTCTTGTCCGATAACATCATCAAGGACA
>JBIIQR010000161.1:0-4514 GCA_044341985.1 Burkholderiaceae bacterium | reverse complement strand
TTATGGAAATCTTTTGGTCAGAGGCCCGTGGGTGATTGAAGCCTATTTCAAAAATGAAGGGGGCGATGTACTCGAGCATGGCTGGTTCCCGACCGGCGATGTGGCCGTGATCGACGAAGAAGGCTATATGCAGATCACTGATCGTAGCAAGGACGTGATCAAGTCAGGTGGTGAATGGATAGGTAGTATTGATCTTGAAAATATCGCAGTTGCGCATCCTGCTGTTTTACAGGCGGCGTGTATTGGCGTTTTCCATCCGAAATGGGATGAGCGTCCATTACTCGTCGTCGTCAAAAAGCCCGGTATGGATGTGACTAAAGACGACATGTTGAAATTTTATGATGGAAAAATTGCCAAATGGTGGACGCCGGATGATGTGGTGTTCGCTGACAGTTTGCCACTAGGTGCGACCGGAAAAATTTTGAAAAATAAAATTCGGGAAACCTACCGCGATTACAAGTTGCCGACGGCTTGAGCGCGCGCAAACGATTGTTAAAAACTAACGAGGCAGGCACGTGGAATTTACCGTAATTTCATTACTCAATGGATTGAGCTACGGCTTGCTGTTGTTCATGCTGTCGTCGGGCTTAACACTCATCTTTAGCATGATGGGTGTACTCAATTTTGCGCATGCTAGTTTTTATATGATGGGTGCGTATTTGGGATTTGCGATTAGCAAAACCGTCGGCTTTTGGCCTGCTTTAGTGTTGGCTCCGTTGATTGTAGGTTTGGCAGGTGCAGCAGTTGAGCGTATAGGTCTACGCGCTGTGCATAAGCATGGTCACGTCTCTGAGTTGCTGTTTACGTTTGGCTTATCGTATGTGATGGTTGAGTTGGTACAGTTAATCTGGGGTAGGGCTGCTGTGCCTTATCCCATACCTGCTGAATTGGATGGCCCACTGTTCACGTTATATGCGTTGGCATTTCCTATGTATCGTGCATTCATGATGCTCGTGGCTTTATTAATGCTAGTAGCGATCTGGCTGTTGTTAACTCGTACCCGCATTGGTTTGGTGATTCAGGCGGCATTGACTCATCCCGAGACAGTAGAAGCTTTAGGTCACAACGTTCCACGTGTGTTCATGTTGGTGTTTGGTGGCGGGTGCGCGTTGGCAGGCCTGGCCGGTGTCATAGGTGGTAATGCGTTTGTTACTGAACCTGCAATGGCCGCTACTGTAGGGAGTATTATTTTTGTGGTGGTGGTAGTGGGTGGTATGGGCTCGTTGGCAGGTGCTTTGCTGGCATCGATTTTAATCGGCATGATACAAACCTTTGCCGTTGCTCTTGATTGGTCATTGCTAAGTGCATTGGCAAAAGTGGGACTCTCTGTCAGCCCAGAATTTCCAGTCTACCGCTTGCTTTCTCTCACACTAGCTGAAGTTGCGCCTATTCTGCCTTACATGCTTTTAGTCTTGATGCTGATCTTCCGACCCAAAGGTTTGCTCGGCACGAGGGAAAGCTGATCATGAGTCTTCATACTATTAGCTATTCACCCATTAACACCGGTCGTTGGTTTGTATGGACTGGATTTGTCGCCGTGTTGATTTTGGCGCCGTTACTGTTCAGCTCGGGTGGCAGTCTGTCGCTGCTCTCGCTGATGGGCACCATTATGATTTTTGCTTTGTCCTACAACATGTTGTTAGGGCAGAGTGGCATGCTGTCGTTTGGTCATGCGGTGTATTCCGGCTTGGGTGCTTTTTTTGCGATTCATGCCATCAATCTTTCAGCGAGTGATACATTTTTCATTCCCTTGTCACTGGTACCTTTAGTCGGTGGTATCGCTGGATTAACATTTGGCATTTTGTTTGGATACGTCACCACCAAACGTTCTGGCACGACGTTTTCTATGATCTCGCTGGGCATTGTTGAGCTTGTGTTTGCCTGCTCACTCATGTTCCCAGGATTCTTTGGGGGTGAGGGCGGTGTATCTGGTAATCGCGTATTTGGGAAAGCATTGATGGGCGTTAGTTTTGGTCCTCAAATTCAGGTCTATTACTTGATTGCTGCGTGGTTGTTCATTAGCACAGCCGCTATGTTTGCGATCTCGCACACTCCTCTGGGCCGCATTGCGAACGCTGTTCGTGATAATCCCGAGCGAGCTGAGTTCATCGGTTACGACACACAACGTGTTCGCTACCTGATGCTGATTTTGTCTGGATTTTTTGCAGGAATTTCGGGTGGATTATCAGCAATTAATTTTGAGATTGTCAGCGCAGAAAATGTTAGTGCAGCCCGCTCCGGAGCGGTCTTGTTGTTTACCTTTATTGGTGGCATAGGTTTTTTCTTTGGCCCTCTGTTGGGCGCGATAATTGGTGTACTTCTAACCGTGATGCTGTCCGAAATTACCAAAGCGTGGCTGCTCTATCTCGGTTTATTTTTTATTTTAATGGTGATGTACGCTCCTGGCGGTTTGGCCAGCATCATTATGATGAACTTTCGCTTACTAGCGAATCGACTATTTATGCCTTTACTTCCTTCTATGCTGAAGGTCACATCGGCTGGCTTGCTGGTATTTTTAAGTTTAGTGATGTTGATAGAAATGACGTATCACTTATCGCTCGAATCAGCGCAAGGAACTACGATTAAATTATTTGGTGCCCATATCGATACAGCTCAACCTATCGGATGGTTGATCGCTACTGTCTCGTTTATCACTGGAATTGTTTTGTTCATCCTTAGTCGTACATCGTTTGTTGATGCTTGGGATGAAGCTAATGCAGAAATAGAACGCCGAATTGCTGGGGGTGGTCGATGAGTGTACCCGCATTAGAGTTGCGAGATGTTCGCAAACAATTTGGCAGCGTAGAGATTATTCGTGGCGTTAATCTCGCTGTAAATAAAGGTGAGCGCCTGGCCATTATCGGCCCGAATGGCGCTGGTAAATCAACACTGTTTAATTTGATCTCAGGCCGTTTTGGCGTGAGTAGCGGAGAAATTTTATTAAATGGCCAAGCTATTCAACGACTAGCACCCTACGAAATTAATCGTTTAGGCTTGTCGCGCAGCTTTCAGATTACGAATATATTTCATCGTTTGTCGGTATTTGAAAATTTGCGCTGTGCGGTTTTGTGGTCGCTGGGTTACCGCTATTCGTTTTGGCATAAATTAAGCGCCTTAAAAGATGCTCGTGCCCACGCAGAGCACGTCATGGAATCTATTGGTCTTAGTTGGCGCCGCGATACACCGGCAGGTTTGTTGACTTATGCAGAGCAACGCGCCTTAGAAATAGGTATTACGGTCGCTGGTGGTGCTGAGGTGATTTTGTTAGATGAGCCGACAGCCGGTATGAGTCGATCCGAATCCGATGCGGCGGTTGATTTAATTTCCAAAGTAACCAAAGATAAAACGCTCCTTATGGTCGAACATGACATGAGCGTTGTGTTTGGTTTGGCCGATAGAATTGCTGTGGTGGTTTATGGCGAAGTGATTGCCTGTGACACGCCAGCAGCGATTCGCGAGAATGCCAAAGTTCAGGAAGCCTATCTTGGTAGTCATGCACCTGATCAGGAGGTGCTGTGAGCGATTTGTTAGAGGTTCGTGATCTGCACGCCTTTTACGGCAAAAGCCATGTTCTACATGGCGTCAATCTTCGCGTTGGGCGTGGCGAGATCGTTAGTCT
Organism: Burkholderiaceae bacterium; assembly: GCA_044341985.1. GTDB lineage: Bacteria > Pseudomonadota > Gammaproteobacteria > Burkholderiales > Burkholderiaceae_D > Pernthalerella. The sequence goes on along the minus strand of JBIIQR010000161.1, from coordinate 895 downwards.
TCTGGGCCGCAATGGCGTTGGACGTTCAACCACGGTGAAAGCGGTAATGGGTCAGCTGGATGCTACTGGGTCAGTTGTATTTAACGACGAACAAATTCTAGGTTTGCCGGCTTTCCGAATTGCTCACAAAGGTTTAGGGTATGTTCCCGAGAGCCGCGATATTTTTCCTACGCTGACGGTTGAGCAAAACCTGCTGCTGGGTGATAAAAAAACAAAAACATCTCGCTGGTCTTTAGACGACATGTATCAGATGTTTCCACGCTTACGTGAACGTCAGCATACACAAGCCGGTGTGCTCTCCGGCGGAGAGCAACAAATGCTAACCTTGTGCCGGACTCTGATGGGCGATCCTGATTTGATCATGATTGACGAGCCGACCGAAGGATTAGCACCCAAAATTGTGGAATTAGTAGCGGAGTATTTGCTGGCACTTAAAGCGCGTGGTATTTCTGTATTACTGGTCGAGCAGAAGCTGGATATCGCTATGAAAATTTCAGAGCGTGTCTATGTGATGGGTCGAGGTACGATTGCATTTGAAGGTACACCAGCAGAACTGCGTGAAAATGCTATCGTACGCAAAGAATGGCTGGAAGTCTGATAGAAGTTGGACTGAGAACTTTGATAATAATTTTAATGGACTGAGGGAGAACGTGTATGGCTACTCGAATTCGTAAATCGTTGGCATCGGCAGGTGTATTGCTTGCTCTGGCATCGTCATCGGTGATTGCAGAGAACATAAAAATTGCATTTATCGACCCCTTGTCAGGTCCATTTGCGCCAGTAGGCCAAAATACTTTTCATAGCTTCCAACTCGTTGCGGAAATAGCGAATAGAGAAAAATGGGCGCCCGGCCATACCTTTGAAATTACCGGCTTTGATAATAAAGCGAGCCCGC
>JBIIQR010000160.1:0-4524 GCA_044341985.1 Burkholderiaceae bacterium | reverse complement strand
CTGCAAAGCCTGCACGGTTTTTTTTGACTTAACCAAATTAATTAGTCTCTAGCGTTGATTTCAATTCAAATAGGCGCTCTCTTCTTGAGCTTACGCAAGCTACTGTCCGACCAATGTGCAATTACTGAGCAGTGCGACAACCATAGTCTGTACGCGACACAAAAAGAGGCATTGCCATTCGCAATCGTTAGCCCAACGACTATCCCTGCAGGATATACCTTCGGACTATGGTGATTTTTTAGCTCGTTTTTGCTTTACTTAATATGAGGATTTTCATGGAACCCATGCAACGCGACGTGCATATACATACCTTGTCGTCGCAAGAAACCTATGATCCCAATCGGCTAATGGATACCTTGCGCGAGCGTATGCATTTAAAAAATGATGCGGCTTTATCCAGAGCACTTGAAGTTACGGCTCCGGTCATTAGCAAAATACGGCATCGAACATTGCCAGTAGGAGCATCCTTGCTGATTCGAATGCATGAAGTAACTCAGCTCAGCATTCGTGATCTGCGTGACTTGATGGGCGATCGCCGGACACGCTATCGAGTGTCCGATATGCATGGCAAACCCAATAGGGCGGCAATAAATACATAAGCACAGGGAAGTGCTGTCGATAGCACTTCTCTGTTAAATCTACGTGTGATTTATTTGACTTACGATGCGCGAAGCGTGATGTGTGAATGGGCTTGTTAGAACACCACCAAATCACGCATGCTTTCGCCTGCGTCGAGTTTGTCGAAGCCACGATTGATATCGTCGAGCTTGAGTCGTTCACCCAACAATTTATTAATCGGCAGCTTGCCGCGTAAATACAAACCTATGTAACGCGGAATGTCGCGCGATGGAATACACGAACCGATATAGCTGCCTTTAACCGTACGTTCCTCAGCAACCAAACTGACTTGCTGAATCGGCCAGGTATGTTGTGGGTGGAACAGACTCGCGGTCACTGTCGTGCCGCCACGTTTTGTAATGCGATACGCGAGTTCCATCGCTGGTGTTACACCCGCCATCTCAAACGCGAAATCAACACCACCTTTGGTGTATTCCCTCACCTTTGATGCGGCATCTGGATCACGAGCGTTAACAGTAAACGTCGCACCTAATTCTCGCGCGGCTTTCAATTTTTCGTCATTCAAATCAATGGCAATCACTTCAACTGCACCCGATGCCACAGCACCTAACAGCGAACACATACCCACACCACCTAAACCAATCACGGCAGCCGTCTGACCTGGCTGAACTTTAGCCGTGTTTACTACCGCGCCAACTCCGGTCAACACAGCACAACCGAACAACGCCGATTCGACTGGATCGATATCTTGCTCAACCTTCACGCACGAGCGTTGTGACACGACCGCATGCTCCGCAAAAGCCGAAACCCCCACGTGATGATTCACTGCTTGTTGACCCAAATGCAAACGACGCGCGCCGGATAACAACGTGCCCTTACCATTCGCTTCAGCACCCGGTTCACATAAAGCAGGACGACCTTCCATGCAAGGCATGCAATTACCGCAGCTAGGCACAAACACCAGCACCACACGGTCGCCGGGCTTTAAATTCACAACGCCATCACCCACTTTCATCACCGTTGCCGAAGCTTCATGACCCAATGCCATAGGCACCGGGCGCGGGCGCACACCGGTGATGACTGATAAATCAGAATGGCATAAACCGGCGGCAGTCATTTTCACCAGTACTTCACCCATGCCGGGTTCATCCAGCTCAATCTCTTCTATCTTTAACGGTTTGCTGGTTGCAAACGGCGTTTTCATATCAAGCGTATGTAATACTGCGGCACGCGTTTTCATAATAATTCTCCGATAATATCAATGCATCAGATAGTGCGACCACCATCGACAGGAAATTCTAATCCGGTCAAAAATTCAGCCGCATCGGTTCCAAGAAAAACTGCAGCGGCGGCCATATCACGCGGTTCACAGAAACGACCCAGCGGAATAGTCGAAACAAATTTAGCGCGATTTTCAGGGGTATCGGGCACGCCCATAAAATCAGCGAGTAAACCGGTTGCGCCCATCACAGGACATAGTGCATTCACACGAATACGATCGGGAGCGAGTTCAACTGCCATCGCTTTTGACAGCAAATTGACGGCACCTTTGGAGCCGTTATACCAAGACAAACCTGGACGCGGACGAATACCGGCGGTAGAACCCACATTCAAAATCACACCGCCCTTGCCTCGCTCACGCATAGCAGGAATCACTGCGTGTGCCATGTAGTAAATCGATTTGACGTTAACCGCAAACATTCGATCAAAAGTTTTTTCATCGACCTGCAGCATCGGTTGATTTTTATGCGTGGTACCTGCATTGTTGATGACGATATCAGGGACGCCAAAGCTATCAATACACGCCTTAACCATCGCAGTCACTGAATCCATATTTGCCACATCTGTCGCTACTGCTTTCGCATTCGCACCTAAAGCTTTGGCTACACGCTCACCGGCAGCCGCATTCAGGTCCGCAATAATAACTTTCGCGCCTTCGCGAACATAGGCTTCAGCCATGCCTTCGCCGAATCCACTACCTGCGCCAGTGATGATGGCTATTTTTCCCTGCAGTTGTCCCATGTCGTCTCCGTGATGCCTAATTTTTTGGTTACTAATTGTGATTAACCGTGATGCTGAACAATCGTTTTCAGTGTGCTGAATTCTTCCAGTGCGACAAAGCCTTTTTCGCGACCGTGACCGCTGCGTTTCATGCCTCCAAAGGGCAATTCAACGCCACCGCCTGCACCGTAGCAATTAATGAAGACTTGTCCCGACTGCATACGTTTAGCCAGTCGTTGTTGGCGTCCACCATTTTCAGTCCAGATGCCGGATACCAAGCCATATTCAGTGGCGTTAGCTAATTGAACCGCATCTTCTTCATCTTTAAATGACATTGCAGAAAGCACCGGGCCAAACACTTCTTTGCACGCTAAGCGATGATCACGTGGCACCGCTCCAAATAAAGCAGGAGCTACAAAGTAGCCATCTTTAGAAACACCATCAGCGACAGTTGCACGTGCCAGTAGCGGAACACCGCTCTTAATAGCGTCATCAATAAAGCTGTTAACGCGTTCGAATTGTTTTTTGTTGACGATAGGGCCGCAGTCAAAATCCATCTCAGGTGTGCCTACGCGAACTTTTTTGAACGCCTCTGCCACTCGTGCAACGACGTTGTCGTAGATATCTTCTTGAATCAGCAAACGACTTCCTGCAGAGCAGGTTTGACCGGCATTCTGCGTAATCGCCTTGACGATGATAGGTATTGCCTTGTCCAGATCGGCATCATTAAAAACGATTTGTGGTGATTTGCCGCCGAGCTCTAATGTGCAAGCGACTGAATGCTTAGCCGTGGATTCCTGCACCATCGCGCCGACTTCAGGTGAGCCGGTAAAGCTTGCATAGTTAATGTCTGGATGCGAGGTTAACGCTGCACCTGCTTCGTAGCCATACCCAGTAATCAGATTCAAAGCACCCGCTGGTAAGCCTGCTTCGACCAACAATGCAGCCAACTTTAAACCTGACATACAGGCATCTTCAGAAGGCTTCAGCACACAGGCATTACCGGCCGCTAATGCAGGTGCTACCGTGCGACCAAACATTTGTGCTGGATAGTTCCAAGGAATAATTAAGGCAGCCACGCCGTGAGGCACGCGCACTACTTGAACGTTGTAACCATTCAGGTAAGGGATTTGTTCACCATGATGTTTGTCGGCTGCGCCACCGTAGTATTCAAAATAACGAGCAACAGCGACCACGTCTGCACGTGCCACGGACAATGGTTTGCCGGTATCGCGCGCTTCTATCTGCGCTATCTCTTCACCATTTTTTAAAATCAGCTCACCCGCCTTGACCAAAATGCGACCGCGTTCCGTTGCTGTCAAATGTCCCCAGGCACCATCCATTGCACGTTGAGCGGCTTTCACAGCCAGGTCAATATCTGCAGCGGTACCGCGATCAATGGTGGTGAATACCTTTGCGTCGCAGGGATTGATGACGTCAATAGTCTGGCCACCCGTGGCCGCGACCCATTTTCCATCTATCAGCAAAGTTGGCATGTGTTGTCTCCGATGTTTATATATTTAATTTTATTAGGGGGTTATTAGTGCGCCGATAACTCGCCTACAACTAGCTCACCACGCTCAAGCGTTAAGGTGGCGTCAGGCAAATCACGCAGCAGACTACGATTCGATTCCGTGACGATGATGCACAACTCTGGCGAGAGTTGATGCAGTTTGCGTAGCGATTCAGCGTATTGATTCGCCAGCACAGGCGCTAAACCTTGAAACGGCTCATCAAGCAAAATAAGTCGAGTACCTGCCATCAGCGCGCGACCGAGTGCGGCCATTTTTCCCTGACCACCCGACAAGGCAGCGCCTGAACGCACCAACATCGGCTCTAACTGAGGCACCACTTCCAACACGCGCGCTAAACGTCGATCTGCTTCGGCACGAGGCAAGCCTAATACTTCGCAAGAGAGTCGTAGATTTTCTTCCACTGTAAACG
>JBIIQR010000159.1:0-4526 GCA_044341985.1 Burkholderiaceae bacterium | reverse complement strand
GAGGTATCTAAGTCTTTAAAATACCCCTAACTACAGCGATCTTCTGACTTATCAGGCCATAATTGGCCTGATAAGCTATTTTCAAACTTAGCGCTGAGCGGTTTTCACCGCTCCAAAAACGGAAGGGTAACCTGACGGCAGGCAGCGATAATATTGCGTTGAGCCTTTCACGCTCCCTCCCAGCTCTGCTGCAGCGCGCCATGGCCAGCGCGGATCAGCAATCATGCCGCGTGCAAGTGCAACCATGTCAGCCTTGCCCTGTTGAAGAATATCTTCAGCTTGTTTAGGTTCAGTGATTAAGCCTACAGTCATAACAGGAATAGTGACTTCGGCCTTGATTTTTTCGGCAAACGGCACTTGATAGCCAGGACCCAAGGTGATTTTTTGGTGTGGTGACACACCGCCCGATGAAATATCGAGAAAATCTGCTCCCATAGCTTGCAGGCGTTTTGAGAGCTCAATACTTTGCTCTACATCCCAACCACCCTCTACCCAATCGGTTGCTGATAGTCTGGCACCCACTGCAATGTCCGGTCCGGCTGCAGCGCGAACGGCTTCAAAGGCTTCTAACACAAAGCGCATGCGATTTTCGAGTGAACCACCGTACTCATCACTACGAGCATTCGACAAGGGCGATAAAAATTCATGCAACAGATATCCATGTGCTGCATGAACTTCGATGACATCTAAGCCAAGCTCACGTGCACGACGCGCGCTTACAGAAAAACTGTGTATCAAGTCTTTAATTTGTTGTTTGCTTAATTCCGACGGCAACAATTCGTCTTCTTTATGTGCGATTGCCGAGGGCGCAAAGGTGGTCCATCCACCATCGCTAGGCGTCATGAGTTCCCCGCCTTCCCATGGTCTGCGGCTCGATGCTTTACGGCCAGCATGACCCAACTGAATCGCTAACTTGATAGGCGAGACGGCACGCAGGCTATCGACTAATTTTTTTAATGCTTGAAAATTTTGTTCGCTATACAAACCAACGCAACCTGGAGTAATACGCCCTTCTGGGGTAACTGAAGTCGCCTCAATGTATAGCAAGCCAGCACCAGAGAGCGAAAGCGATCCTAAGTGCACGTGATGCCAATCATTGACATTGCCATCAACTGCCGAGTACTGGCACATGGGCGAAATGACGATGCGATTTGAAATCTCTACGGGGCCAAGTTTAATGGGTGTAAATAGCAGTGGAGCAGTCATTGTTTTGGTTCCTTTAAAAATAAAACAGCAAACACCAATAGTTGAAAGACTTATTTTTTGGTGATTACTGAGGAAGATTTTTTCAGCACTGATTCATGGCTAGGCGGGGAGGCCTGAGGGAGTAGGTGGCCTAATTTGTGAGCTTTGGTCGCCAGATAGTGCGAATTGAAGCGCGTACTTCCGACCACATGCTCGATACGCTCTACGTGTATGCCCAACTTTTCAAGCGCAGCAATTTTGCGTGGATTATTAGTCAGCAAACGTAATGATTGAATAGAGAAATGACTTAGCAGCGGACCGCATAAAGCGTAGCTACGCACATCATCAGCAAATCCCAACTGGTGATTCGCTTCAACGGTATCCGCTCCCGACTCCTGAAGTGCATAGGCACGAATTTTATTCACCAGTCCGATACCGCGACCTTCTTGTCGAAGATAAAGCACTACCCCTCGACCTTCTTTGGCTATGTGTTTGAGTGCCGATTCAAGTTGAGTGCCGCAATCGCATCGAAGGCTAAATAGAGTATCCCCTGTGAGGCACTCAGAATGAATGCGCGCCAGAACAGGCTGACCATCATTCACAGCGCCCAATGTGAGAGCGAGGTGCTCTTTGCCGCTGCTTTTTTCAAGGAAAACATGCAAATCAAATGTCGCCCAAGGAGTCGGTAGGGCGCAGCTGGCAACGTGTTCTAGGTTAATCGATGCTGAGGTGCTGGGTGGGTGAACCATGACTTATTTCGGCTTTCTGGCTGCAACGCGGCATTTTTGTTGCAGCTGCCGCATTTAATAGAATTAGCCAGAATTATGCCGCAAATCATGCGACTGACCCCTAACGCACGCTGGAAGACTCTGAGAGCCAGCTTGACTCGCCCCCATTGCTGTGTGCTGTGTCCTGCCAGGCTTCTAACTGATTTGAGGGCGGTTGAGCGTCGTAAGAATTAACATGCCGCATGACGTAGCCCAAGTTATATGAATTCGTGAGCGTAAACTGACATCGTGTTACAGCCTCGATTTTGAAGCGCAACTGAAACATGGTGACCCGTATATTGCTTCCCTCTGTTGAGCGTCCTGAGAGCTTAAAAAGTAAATGAATATCTTCGGTTGTAATTAGCGTTCCAAAGTGATTAAGAAACAACTCAGCAACCGCAACTTCAGAAGCTGTCAATTGAGCTGTATCACCCGCATAGCAAAGCATTCGAGAATCGGGTAACAACGTTAAAACACCATAGCCCAGCTCTGACCGAAGACGCTGGTTACGTTTTAAGCTGGTAAAAATTCGACGTACCAGGTCATCTAAAGAGACAGGCTCGATCAGCCAATCAAAAACTATTTCAGGCATGTCCAGCAATTCTGAAGCTGCAATCTCGCGCCCGAGTACCATAATCACCGGAGATATTTCTTGCGTTGGTCCGTGGACCGATCGCGCATGCAGCGATTCACGTCGCTCAATTGTTCTGACATCTTCTATGATCGCTAGATCTTGCGCTTCCATAATAACGACCGATAGCTCACTCGAGAGATTTTCTACATAGTCAGAGTTGAAGGGCGGCGCCAAGGGGCGCAATTGCCAGGTAATGAGCTTGCCATCGGCTCCCGAGCGTGGAAATGGAGATTTAGCAGAAGCCATTGCTTTTGTTATCCGCTGGTAAAGCGTGTTTCCCATGATTTTCAGCACGATCTTCACTGGCTCTCCCTTTGGGCTAACGAATGATCAAATGGTGGCAAGACCTGATTCTTGCCAATCTCTGATGTTTTCCCACAGATTAAACTCGAGCAGCTTGGCTCTTTCCGGGGAGGCATAAAGTCTGATTTCAATGTCTGTGTTCCATCGCTCGCTACCAGCGTTCAGCAAGGTTCCTCGATGAATGTCCTCGCGAACACAGCGTTCAGGCAGCCATGCAATACCTGAACCATTTAGCGCTAAGGCCCGCAAAACTCTCGAGTAAGCGCTTTGCGCAACGATGCTGAAAGGTGGTGTGCGTGGGCCAAATCTAACCACGCCGTTTAACAGTCGTCCAAAAAACGTTTCCGGTGGGTAGACCAAGATAGGCACTGAACCGCTGTCCATGTTGGATAAAGAGAACCTCGGCTCTCCTTCAGTGTTAGGTACACAAACAGGTATGAGTCGGTCATTAGCGAGAACGATAGAAGCGCACGCTTTTTCATCCACGGTCATCGGCGCAATAGAGCTGTAGTAGACCATCAGCAAATCACAACGACCACCGGATAGGGCCACCATACCATCATAGGTTTCCCCTGCAGTGACATCGAGTTTCAAGCCAGTGATACGGTGATTAAGGTGCTTTATCCATTCAGGCAGAAAATGATCCACTAGCGAATGAGAGATAAACAATTTAACGCCGGAAAAAACGCGTGTTTTGTGGCCCAGCGCTACTCGCGTGTCTTGCAGCTGCCTCACCATCTCCCTCGCTGCATCACGGAACAGGTGTCCCGCGACGGTTAGACGAGGTGGGACGGTGTCCCTATCAATTAAGGGGATGCCAATCCAATCTTCTAATGAGCGTATGCGGCGACTAAACGCTGATTGGGTTACGTTTCGGCTCTGAGCTGCGCGAGTAAAGCTGGATAAATCGGATAGCACTAAAAAGTCTTCCAGCCACTCGATGTCCATACTACCTCCAGCATGCTTTGATGATCGCTATTACAGACCCCGCACTTTATAGCCGCGGAATCCAAGAGCAATTTATTGATTTTTAGATAACAGTGCCAATGGCGAATGTAATCAAAAAAGTTCCATTGAGATAGTGGGTAGTGCAGGGTAAAAACTCACAATGTGTGAGCTTTGCCACATTTGGCGTTAGAGATGTGCCTTAGGCGCAACGATTGAAGCAATGACCTTGGTATATGAAAGGCCAATTAACTGAAGGAACTAGGCAATAGTTGCTCAGCGGCATACAAAAAAACACGATTCAAATAAAAAACGATTTGCTGCTTCAAAAAAATCTATGCAGTGCGTTAAGACCGACTCATTTTTTTAGTAGTGCATCAGGAGTGCAAAACGATTAGACAATTGACGGGATTATGAAGCTAGGAATAAAAAAAACCGCCGGAGAGCCGGCGGTTTTTTCGACGCGATGATCATCAATGTTGATGAATATCGTTATCTTTGGTTTCTGCCACAAATATCGAGCCGATAATTGCTGTCATCAAAGCGATAACGATCGGATACCAGAGGCCGAAATAGATATCGCCAGCATAAGCAACTAACGCAAATGAGGTAGTCGGCAGAAGACCGCCAAACCAGCCATTACCGATGTGGTAGGGCAGGGACATGGAGGTATAGCGTATGCGGGTCGGGAA
>JBIIQR010000158.1:0-4549 GCA_044341985.1 Burkholderiaceae bacterium | reverse complement strand
AAGGTACGTTCGTGCAAGGCATGCGAATCACTGACGAAGAAACCATGGAAGTGGTTGAATGGGTTTTGGGCGGTGAGGTGCAGCAAGACATCGTCATGCTGATTAATCACTACGGTGGACAAGCGGTAGGTTTGACAGGTAAAGATGGCGGCCTGATTCGAGCGCGTAAGATGCAAATGCCGGACAAAGAACATCCGGGTTCATTTCTCGATATTGGATTTGTCGGTGAGATCGAAGCCATCAATCCAGCGGTAGTTAAGGCGTTGCAGGATGATGCATTCATTCCTATTATTTCGCCGATCGGTTTTGGCGTTGATGGACAAGCCTATAACATCAACGCAGACCTAGTCGCCGGTAAGATCGCTGAGATTCTGCGTGCAGAAAAGCTCATCATGATGACCAACATTCCAGGAGTCATGGATAAAAATGGCAAGCTGTTGACCGATTTATCCGCGCGAGAAATCGATGAGATGTTTGAAGACGGTACGATTTCTGGCGGTATGCTGCCGAAAATTTCTTCTGCATTGGATGCCGCAAAATCCGGTGTTAATACAGTGCACATCATCGATGGTCGGATTGAACATTCGCTTTTGCTAGAAGTCCTAACAGAGCAGGCGTTTGGCACCATGATTCGATCGCATTAACTTGTTGCAGATCGATAGCCTATTATTTGTTGATCGTATGCGATTGTTTCGTGCTGAGCCCGCATGAGTCGCAAACTAGTCTGGCTATTCGATCTCGACAATACCTTGCATGATGCCGGGCATGCGATTTTCCCCGCGATTAATCGAAATATGAATGCACTGATTGCGCGCGTGCTGGAAGCAGAAGCGAAGCCTTCCCATGCTGAGGCCGTCAACCAGATGCGTGTCGCGTATTGGCAGCGTTACGGCGCGACCTTGCTGGGCATGATGCGCCACCATGCGATTCGCTCAGAAGATTTTTTGCGCGATGCACACGAGTTCAGTGATCTCACACAAATGATTCGAGCAGAACGCGGCACTTCCTATCTTTTGCGCCGACTGCCGGGCCGCAAAATTCTGTTGACGAACGCCCCTGCTGGTTACTCGCGCGATGTGGTGCGACATTTAGGTTTGCATAAGCATTTTGCTGATCATGTGCCGATTGAATCGATGGTGGTGCATCGTCAGCTGCGCCCGAAACCTTCTCGCTGGTTGTTGCGTCGCTTGCTAGCATCGCGAGGATTGAGTCCCAGGCGTTGCGTGCTGGTGGAAGACTCCTTAGAAAATTTAAAATCAGCGAGAACACTGGGTATACGAACCGTTTGGCTGACGGGTTACACACGTGGTACGCGTCATCGCCCCGCCTTTGTCGATGTGAAAGTAAAATCGCTGAATCAACTTGCGCGCCAGCGTCGCAAACTCGGTGCGGACTAAGCCGTCCGGCAGCTTTAGGGGGCCGGTTCCAAGTCTGGGTTACATTACGTGGGAAACTTTGCGGCAACCGGGAATTCTTCGCCTCTACCATCGATTGCTCGACTGAAAACAACCATGGCCACTACAAAACCAGGTGAGCGTAAGCTACAGATTCTTCAGGCTCTGGCAGCCATGCTGCAGAACCCTAAGAGCGAGAAAATCACCACCGCAGCGCTAGCGGCGCGGTTAGACGTCTCTGAGGCGGCGCTGTATAGGCATTTCGCCAGCAAGGCGCAGATGTATGAAGGCCTGATCGAATTCATCGAGACCAGTATTTTTACCCTGATTAATCAGATCACTCAGAACGAAGAATCGGGGCAAGTTCAAGCAGCCAATATCGCCGGCGTGCTACTCGACTTTGCAGAAGAAAATCCTGGCATGACCAAAGTACTCATTGGCGACGTGTTAGTGAATGAGGACGAGCGTCTCCAGCATCGTATGAATCAATTTGTCGAGCGCGTTGAGTTGGGGCTTAGACAGTCTTGGAAGTTGGCCGCGAGTCAAGGCGTCATTTCAGAGAATCAGGCCGCTATTCGGGCCAGCATGATGATGGCGTTTGTGATCGGTCGCTGGCATCGTTTTGCCAAGAGCGGTTTTTATCTCAAGCCCTCAGACGATGCTGATCTCATGCTGGGCTTGTTAGTGGCCTAAGCGGGCTTTCAAGTCAGGCTTTAAGCGTCTTACCTAGATAGATGCCCACACACCACGCAATCGTCGTTACGTTTCGTGCGTATGCTGGTCCACTCCATATGCTTTGCATCTAGCAGTAATAAACGCTGCGCAAGCGATTCGCCTAGATCCGCCACAATCTTGAGTGCTTCGGCCGCCTGCATCGTGCCAATAATGCCAACCAATGGTGCAAACACACCCATGGTTGAGCATTGCTCTTCTTCGAACTGCTGATCCGGTGGGAACAAGCAAGCGTAACAAGGCGTCGTGCCTGAGCGAGAGTCAAACACAGCGACTTGCCCATCCATACGAATCGCCGCACCCGACACCAAGGGCACGCGCGCTTCAACACAAGCACGATTAATTGCATGTCGGGTAGCAAAGTTATCCGTACAGTCCAGCACCACACTGGCATTCGCTACTAAGCTGGCCAGCGTAGCTTCATCAGCTCGTGCACAGAGTGTGACGACTTCCGTGTCTGGATTGATTTGTGCGAGTGTGTGTTTTGCAGATTCAGCTTTGTGCTGACCGACACTCGCTGTGGTGTGAATAATTTGCCGCTGCAAATTGGTGAGATCAACCACATCATGATCGACCAACGTGATTTTTCCTATGCCAGCCGAGGCGAGATACATAGCCACGGGCGAGCCCAAACCACCAGCACCAATCACCACCGCATGGGCGGCGAGTAGTTTGGCTTGGCCATCGATACCAATCTCATCGAGCAGTATATGGCGCGAGTAGCGCAGCAGTTGTTGATCGTTCATCAGACTAGGAATAAAAACGGCCGCATCGCTGCGGCCGGTAAGCTTATGAGAGCGCGTTTACTTCTTGTCGCTTCCATCCGAATTATTATTGATTGTTGATTCTTTTTTGTTTTCGACTTTCGCTGATTTCGACAGCTGCACTGTTTGACCTTTCAGGTGATTCAGTGCTTGCGCCAGTTGGAAATCTTCTTTGCTGCCAAATTCCAGTGGTTTGCGTTTTTTCTCAGTCGCGGCGATACGTTTCTGTTCTTCGAGTTCATCGACGACATTGGCACCGTTGCCCGCTTCTTTGTCTTTATCGTTCGACAAATGCTTTTGCAGATCCGCTTCTCTCAGGCGCAAGCCATTCATGCCATCGCCATCCGCGTATTCATCCACCATCAAATCAGGCACGATACCTTTCGCCTGAATCGAACGACCATTCGGCGTGTAGTAACGCGCAGTGGTTAGTTTCACCGCCGTGTCGGCAGACAGCTGGCGTATGGTTTGTACCGAACCTTTACCAAAGGTTTGTGAACCCATAATCGTGGCGCGTTTGTAATCTTGCAGAGCGCCCGCAACGATTTCGGAAGCCGATGCAGAACCTGCATTCACTAACACCACCATTTTTACTTTTTTAGCCGCTTCAGGAATGCGAGTCAGTGGATCACCACCCACGCGAGTGGCATAGTACTCGCGACGCGCAAAGTAGGTGGCTTTGGAATCAGGCAACTGACCATTAGTTGAAACAACGGGCACATCTTTCGGAAGGAAAGCCGCCGAGACACCAATCGCACCTGGCAACACACCACCCGGATCATTACGTAGATCGAGTACCAGACCCTTCATATTCGGATCTTGTTGAAACAGCGCGCTGATTTTTTTAGCTAAATCATCGACGGTCGGTTCTTGAAACTGCGATACGCGTATCCAGCCATAACCTGGCTCGATCATTTTGCCCTTTACGCTTTGCACGCGAATTTCCTGACGCGTGATGGTAATCAGCAAAGGTTTGTCTTCTTCTTTGCGTGCGACGGTAAGCGTAATTTTGGTGTTGGGTTCGCCCCGCATGCGTTTGACCGCTTCGTCTAGCGTCATGCCTTTGACAGGCGTGCTGTCTAAGCGAGTAATCAGATCGCCCGCTTTTAATCCTGCTTTGTAGGCGGGGGAGTCTTCAATCGGCGAAATCACTTTGACATAGCCGTCTTCCATGCCGACTTCAATACCTAGGCCGACAAATTTACCTTGCGTACCTTCGCGTAGTTCTTTGAATGCTTTTTTGTCTAGATAGGCCGAGTGCGGATCAAGTGACGCCACCATGCCAGAGATAGCTTCGGTCAATAATTTTTTATCTTCGACCGGTTCGACATAATCTGATTTGATCAAACCAAATACATCAGCGAGCTGTCGCAGCTCTTCAATAGGGAGCGGCGTACCCGCATTCCGTTGGGCTAAGGCGTCGAACTGCATCGAGCCCGCAATGCCTGCAATAAGGCCGAGACCAATTAGTCCGATATTTTTCATTCTGCTACCCATGTCTCACCTGTTCATCCAAGAGGACGGATCAATCGCCCGCCCTTGATATCGCATTTCAAAGTATAAACCTGATTGTTCATTGCCGCCGCTATTACCTACAGTGGCTATCACCTCTCCCGCTTTGAGTTTGTCTCCCGGGCGCTTGAGTAGCGACTGGTTGTT
>JBIIQR010000157.1:0-4562 GCA_044341985.1 Burkholderiaceae bacterium | reverse complement strand
TCATCCGGCATAGCCGCGTTTGATCAAGCCGTGAAACGCGCTATTGAAAAATCGGCGCCTTTCCCACCGGATCCATCGACTGGTAAAGTACCTCCCAACATCAACATCACTCATCGACTGAAGGACAGTGATACGTGATGAAAAGATATTTCCTTAAGCTTATTGCCTTTGCCAGTCTATTGGCGGTCATGCCCTATGCACAGGCACAGCTCAAGGTCGACATTTCAGGGGTCGGCGCTAACCAGATTCCTATTAGTATCGCTAGCTTTGCCGATGAGCCGATAACCGGTCATTCCATAAGCGGCATCATTCGCGCCGATCTTCAGCGAAGCGGCCTGTTCAAAATAATTGAGGCTTCTGAGATTCTCAGTGAAACAGCCCCGGTAAATCTTGCCAGCTGGAAGGCCAAAGGCGCGGACGCACTCGTTACCGGAAGCGTTATTAAACACTCAGACGACCGCATTGAATTGCGCTATAAGCTCGCTGATACGGTGCGTACCGTCGATCTGGCTGTGCATAGCGTCAGCACCCAATCGCAGTTTGCGCGTCTGGCCGCGCACAAAATCGCTGATGATATTTTCGAGAAACTCACCGGTATTCGCGGCGCCTTTGCAACTCGGATTGCCTATGTCAGCCGCTCCGCTGGTGAATACCGACTTGAAGTGGCGGATTCCGATGGAGAAAGCGCATTCGTTGCTCTGCGCTCCAGTGAGCCTATCATCTCGCCCACGTGGTCACCCGACGGTACTAAATTAGCTTATGTGTCCTTCGAGCTTAAAAAGCCCGTGGTCTATATTCAGGATCTGGCTAATCGCCGTCGCATCGTTGCTGCCAATTTCAAAGGCAGTAATTCCGCACCAGCGTGGTCACCGGATGGGAAAAAACTCGCCATCGCCTTATCGCGGGAAGGTCTAACCCAAATCTATCTGATCAATGCAGATGGCTCCGACGTTAAAAAACTTACACGATCCAACGGTATCGATACCGAGCCTTGCTTCTCGCCCGATGGCCAAAGCATTTACTTCACTAGCGATCGCAGCGGTGGCCCGCAAATTTACAAAATGAACCTTGATGGTGGGGATCTAAAACGTCTAACCTACGGCGGCACCTACAATATCAGTCCATCAGTTTCGCCAGACGGTAAAATGTTGGCCTATATATCTCGCCGCGAAGGCAAGTTTCAATTGCACGTTCTTGATCTGATAACTTCGCAAGAACAACGATTAACCGATACATCGCATGACGAATCACCCAGCTTTGCCCCAAATAGTCGATATATCTTATTTGCGACCGAAGCCTCTGGCCAGGGTTCACTGACCGTCGTATCTATCGATGGCTCGGCGAAATACACCTTATCTTCAAAGGCATCAAATATTCGCGAGCCCTCTTGGGGGCCGTTTTCCAAATAATTAAATGAACCAATTCACACGAGGGGAGAATCACATGCCATTTAGCAAACAAGCTGCTATCGTTTCAGCGCTTTTTCTGCTGTTGTCTGCTTGCTCAACCGTCAAACTTGACGGGGCGGCACCGGTAGAAGACCGGACGGACAAACCAGTGCCGCAAATAACCACGTTGCCACCGTATCCTGGCGACCCAGGACTGGGTGCCGGATCGAACGCGAACACAACTGCTTCATCGTCTAAGGATCCGCTGGATGATCCCGCTAGCGTGCTCGCTAAACGGAGCATCTATTTCGATCTGGACAGTTATGTAGTCAAGGACGAATTCAAACCCGTTATCGAAGCGCATGCAAAATATCTGATTTCACGCAAAGATCGCAAGATCATCATCCAAGGTAATACGGATGAGCGTGGTGGCAGCGAATACAACTTGGCGTTAGGCCAAAAACGTTCGGAAGCCGTTCGTCGCTCACTGCAATTACTGGGTGTTCCAGATACTCAAATGGAAGCCATCTCTCTAGGTAAAGAAAAACCTAAGGCGACTGGTAGCGGAGAAGAAGCGTGGGCAGAAAACCGTCGCGCAGATATCGTTTACTGATACCTACTATGAAACGTCACTATCAAGCATTAAGCGCCGCCATCATGGCGGCGCTTTTTATTGGTCTGCCTATGCAGGCCCACGCGCTATTTGAAGACACTGATGCACGACGTGAAATTCTCAAGATGCGTAAGCAAATTGAAGAATTAACGACCAAGCTCGATGCTAGCGTCACGACCAAATTAGCTCCACTGAACACACGCGTTGATGATAAAGCTGATAAAAAAAGCATTGTCGACATGATCGGCGAAATCGAAAAACTACGCAGTGACGTGGCCGCATTACGTGGTCAAGTCGAAGTGTTATCCAATGAGATCAATAATAGCCAGCGACGCCAAAAAGACTTTTATAACGACCTAGATCAGCGACTAAGAAAGGTCGAACCACAAAAACTAACGGTCGATGGCAAAGATGTTGAAGTCGATAAATCCGAGCAAAAAGCCTTTGATACTGGACTAGCGGAATTCAGAAGCGGTAATTTCACCGCCTCGCAACAATCGTTCACTAGCTTCTTGCAGCGCTACCCTGATTCTGGCTACCTACCTCAGGCGTATTTTTGGTTGGGCAGCACACACTTTGCAAAACAAGAATGCGACAAAGCTATTCCTGCTTATCAGACCGTTGCAGCTCGTTTTCCAACCAGCCAAAAGGCACCTGAAGCCTTGTTGAACATCGCTAGTTGTCAGCTTGATCTCAAAGATAAAGCTGCAGCACGAGAAACGCTCGATCAATTGCTTAAGAAATATCCATCCTCGAGCGCAGCCAGCATGGGTAAAGAACGGTTGACTGAATTAAAATGAAATGAAGCGATGTTCTGCTTAATTTGAAAACCTCAGCAGATAGATTTGTTGCATTTGACAAAACTTTCAGCAATTGCGTATAATTTCGTTCTTTCGGGTCGTTAGCTCAGCTGGTAGAGCAGCGGACTTTTAATCCGTTGGTCGCAAGTTCGAATCTTGCACGACCTACCAATATCAAACAAAAAGCCCCACTCACAAGGTGGGGCTTTTTGTTTGTGTGCACTTCACTAGAAAAAATTATCGGTGGTCTTTTGTTTGCTCGCTGATTTGCATAATTTGTTCTAGTTTAAAGTTAGGAGTCTTTTCTATGCAAGACTCGTCGAACTCTTTCATTGCTGCCTTATCAATCGCTCCTACTCCGCGCAATGCAGTCGCAGATTCATGAAAAGATTCAAAAATATCGTTTTTGATTTTTCTCTTATTGCTCAAAAAGACTACATTAAACTTTACCGCCCTTGGCTTTAGGTGCTGATTTTTTAACTTGATTCATCTGAGGGCTATAGCCTAACGTTGCTATATTCCATAGCGCTCGCAAAATTGCGCTACGCTCATGATTGGGTATCGCTCAGATAGTTCGAGTAAATCCTTGTCGCCCGTGACCAAACATTCTGCTTGTTCGCGCTCAAGAGCAGCGATGAGTGTTCCCAAGATAGGCAAGTCATCAACATCGCGGCATTCATCGTTCAAGACTGCTGCAGGTTCGACCACCTCGGCTTGTAGCGCTAGTATATCTACAAGATCATCTATTTCTTCTGGCGTGAGCCCATGGCGGTTTGAAAGTCGCGGCAAAACTCTGCGCAATTCATCCAGAATAAAGTTCGACAACACCACCTCAATCGAACCGTGGTGCCACTGCCTCAAAATGCGCCCGGGTAAGCTCCTCGGATAGGCTAAGCCGGACAGCAGCACATTCGTATCAAGAACAATGCGCAATTGGATAAGCCAGAATAGTTAATTAGCGAGACTTGGAGTTCTTCTTCTGCTGCGTTCGGTCTTGCTCCACCGCCTTATCAATCTCTGCCATGCCTTCAGCTTCATCGATTGCCGCAAATCTTGACTCCAAGCGCTCACACAATAATTCAAAGCGCGCTTGCATCCGGCGGATACGCTCAAAAAGCCGGGCGTCGACCAAGGCGGCCACGGGTTTTCCGTCTTTGTGAATGACCACTGAGTCACGACGGTACTGAACCTGATTGAGCATTTCGCCCAGATTTTGTCGGAATGCAACAGCGTTGGTTTGGCGGATCATGAGCTTGCCTCCAAGAAGGAAGGAAAGGGTTAAGGGCGGAGCAACTAAGTCATATCGATCATACTGATCAGTATGATGACTTGCCATAGCAATGTCAACAATTGGCGGTATTCAGGATTACCGGGTTTTACCCCCTCCCTCACGCTTGGCTATGGATGCCGATGAGAAGTCGTACATGATCGCCATGTCCCCAACAATGAGGACAGACATCCTACCTTCCTCCCAACAGAATTCTCCATGGGTCAGAGTTGGCTCGACAAAAACTCAGGAGAACATCATGCACAAGAAAAGCTTCTCAAGATCTGCGACAAGTTTCTTCGCAGCAACGCTCTTGGTTGCACCATTTGTTTATGCTGACCAATCGGCGATCGGTTTTGATAACCTGACAGCAGCGAAAGCTGCCGCCGATTTTTGCGCTGGCAAAGTCACGAGTGAAGCAATGGTCACCTTAGCGTTAAGCCGAGCCAAGACACTTGCCGAACTCAATGCATTTATCACACTCGATGAAAACG
>JBIIQR010000006.1:0-15791 GCA_044341985.1 Burkholderiaceae bacterium | reverse complement strand
CCAATACCTGAGATATGACTTTATGAAACTGTGTAAATGCTGCTTGAGGGCATGTATCCAATCCGCGCGCACGAGCAGCAATCATCACATTTTGTAAAAACATGCCGTAATCAAGCCATGAACCCTGCTCCATCACTCGATCAATCGTAAAAATTAAACCTACTGGTGCATCAAAAAATTGATAGTTACGACCATGCTGAGCCTGCATACCTGATTTATTCTCGCGGGTTAGCCCGAGCAAGGCATATAAATCCCAGCCAACTTTGCGGCGGCGATCAACATAGGGCGCCACCCATTTCAAAGGGTAGTAGTTATATTCCTCTTTATGCTCGCTCACCTTCTCTGAATCGAGATACGTCGCCATGATGGCATCAGACAAGCGCTGACGTGTTGCTCCAGTCAATACATACACTTTCCACGGCTGCGTATTTGATCCTGAGGGCGCGCGTGCTGCTACCGACAAGAGCTCTTGAATATCTTCATGGGCTATTGGTGTAGAAAGAAAAGCGCGAATTGAACGTCGTGAGGTAATCGCGTCATCGACGATTTTTTGTTGGGGTGTTCTAATCATAGTGAGTCTCTTTACGAAGAAACGATTTGCAGAGATTCCAGCAAGGCACGGGCCTTAGGCGGGATAGGCGTTGGTTTACGCGTGATTCGATCGACATATACATGCACGAAGTGTCCCTGTGCAGAAGCGATGTGATCCTCGCCTCGGAAAATACCCACTTCATAGCGAACGCTTGATTTTCCTAGCTGCGTAACGCACAGCCCAGCCGTGACTTGATCAGGGAACGAAACAGAAGAAAAATAATTGCAGTGCGTCTCAACGACTAAACCAATCGCTTCGCCATTTTGAATGTCCAGGGTCTGATTCACAATCAGGAACTCATTTACTATCGTATCGAACCACTGATAGTAGACAA
Organism: Burkholderiaceae bacterium; assembly: GCA_044341985.1. Lineage (GTDB taxonomy): Bacteria > Pseudomonadota > Gammaproteobacteria > Burkholderiales > Burkholderiaceae_D > Pernthalerella. Next base: position 14,865 of record JBIIQR010000006.1, on the reverse strand, counting down.
CGTTATTTACATGACCATACACATCATTGTCAGACCAGCGCGTAGTAATGGGAAGAAAATGACGGAAGTGATCGCGTGTTTTTGCTGTATCTCTCATTAGTATTTTTTAACTACAAAAGCCACGCCTAAGGCTGCTACTACCATTCCCAGCGCAGCCGCTAACGTGAGGGTTTCATCGAACAATAACCACGCCAAAAGGGAAGTAACCGCCGGCGTTAAATACATAACACTAGAAACATGGGTGGCTGCATTTTTCCTTATCAATACATAAAGCAAAAACATCGCCCCGATCGATAAAGCAAGCACCGCCCAAGCCAGCGCGCCTATGAATTGCGGCGTCCATTGTACTGTGTGCAAACCCAATGTTAGATTTTCGAAATAGTAGGCAAATGGCAAGGTAACTAAAGCGGCAGCAGCAAACTGAATCACTGCGCCACAGCGCAAATCAAAACGAGGACAAAATCGCTTCTGATACAGCGTTCCCGCTGTGATGCTCAATAACGCCATGACACACAGCAGCACTCCGGTGACCGAAACGCCTGCAGAAGTTAGCTTGTGACTGACCACGAGTCCAACGCCGAGTAAACCCGCTAACAACCCAAGCCATTGAGTCAACCTTACCTTCTCGCCAACTCGGCTTGCTGCAAAGGCGGTCAACACAGGTTGAATACTAATAATCAAGGCTGCCAATCCCGCCGGCATACCCAAAGAAATCGCCACCCATACTCCGGATAAATAACCCGCTTGAACTAATACACCTGACACTGCAATATGACGAACGATGCCGTGAGGCCATGCTGCTTTCACAAGAAGCAAGGTAGGCAGCAAGATTAAAACAACGCCGCTATAGCGCAAGAATAAAAATGTCAGCGGAGGTGCATAGGGCAAACCAAATTTTGCAACAATAAAACCTGTACTCCAGATAAAAACAAATACTAATGGAGTAAGCGCGATACTCAGTGGATGACCGGGTGACTCAGATAACTCACTCACACCGATTTCCTTGCCTGAAAATGATCAAAGGCGATACTGATCGTTTGCGTATGAACTGCCACCGTATCTTCAATCGTGCGTCCGTATCCACCGGCCATAGCGATTGCGACAGGTAATTGGTAGTGTTTTGCAGCCTGCATGACAGCCGTATCGCGCGCTGCCATACCTTCCATCGATAAACTAAGACGGCCCAATCTATCGCCTTCATACGGATCAGCCCCCGCCAGAAAAATAAGTAATTGCGGACTGAAACGCTCAAACATTTTTTTTAAAGCCCTGTCTAGCTGCGCCAAATAGTCTTGATCACCCGTTTCATCGGCTAAGGCAATATCTAAATCACTAGTCGCTTTTGTAAACGGATAGTTGCGCTCACCGTGGATAGATAAGGTAAATACCGATTCATCGCGCGAGAGTATCGATGCGGTGCCATCACCTTGATGAACATCTAAATCAATAATCGCCACTCGCGATACGCGGCGTTCTGCTTGCATCAAGCGCGCTGCAACGGCAGCATCATTAAACACACAAAATCCCTGACCGTAATCCGCATGAGCATGATGCGTTCCTCCCGCGAGATTGACAGCAACACCCTCTTCAATCGCCGCTCTACACGCCGCAATCGTCGCGCCCGTTGAGCGACGAGAACGTTCAACCATTTCAAGTGACCATGGAAAACCGATTTGTTTTTGCTCTGATTCGGTGAGTGCTCCGCTAGTCACCCGATGAATGTAATTCGGATGATGAGCCAAGGCCAAAACACCATCGGTCGTGTATGGCGCCTCTTCAAAATTCACCCGCGGCAGCTTAGCTGCCACCGATTCCCGCAACAGGCTGTATTTCCGCATAGGGAATCGATGCCCCGGCGGAAGCGGCAACACGAAACGATCACTGTAAAAGGCTTTCAAAATTTTAGCGAAAAAAATACCTTACCCCTAAGGGCAACAATTTACCCAAATGGCATCAATACTCTAACCAGTAAAAAATCATTGGAATCATGAGTGACAAAATTTAATCAATTCAATCAATTTTTTGAGTAACGCTGTAAAAAAATTCAATTATTATGCCGCTATATTTTGATTACTTTTTATCTTGTATAGCTACTTTATTAAATATTTACAGCTCGTTTTTTGAAGCCCACTCTTTTTCATTCGACGGTTGCATAAATCCCTGACAACGCCAAAAGAAGAAATTACCGAATGACTTCGATTTTTATTACTGCAGTGACGTATTTTGTTTTTTACCAATTAAACGATGGGCTATTTGCTTCGTTAGAGCTTCATTCGGGAGCGAACTGGATCTACCTACCTGCCGGATTACGTTTACTCTGCACCTTGTTATTCGGCATACAGGGAGCCATAGGTATTTTTATCGCATCCCTGGCCATATCCCTCTCCAACTTGGTGCACATCGATTTCACGACCATGCTGGTGTCATCCGTTATTTCTGCCACCATGCCCTATCTGGCCTATCGAATTGCCTTATATTTCGGAATGCCTTCATCACTAGAAAATCTTTCAGTGAAAATTCTGTTTGCACTCACTTTTTTGTATGCCCTGTTGAATTCGGCAACTCACTCAGTATGGTATCGACTACGCGAGATATCATCGGATCCGTTAGATACATTTTTTGTGATGTTTATAGGTGATCTAATCGGTACTTTGCTGATCATTTACACCATGAAAATTGCACTCGTATCTTTTGATCGGTTTAAAAATAAAGAATGAATCGATCGTATTATTTGTCAAAAATTTTTACGTAATCACTTCAACATACTCTTGTCGCAAAGTGTCCAAACCAGACAGCATCTGCGTGTAGGCTTTTTCAACTGCCTGAGGTTCACCCTTTACACCCAATTCAATATGGCGACGTCGGTTGCCGTCACCCACGCTGGGCAAGCTAAATACTTTGACTGATTCAAACTCGGCTTCGATCGCTTCCATTAGCGGTGTTAATGTCGATTCAATACCGTCATAAACGATCACGGATTTTTCAGCGTGAGATATTTGATGGAAAAGTTCTGAATGATGCGTATCGAGCGCCCATGTCATCATCGGCTCGGCCATAACGGGAAAGCCGGGCACAAAATACTGCACACCGCCCAAGGAATTACGCCAATAAAAACCTGGGATTTTATTGAAGGCATTCGGAATAATTTCTGAGCCTACTGGAAATTCGCCCATTTTCAAGCGATGCTGATTATCTGGCGCATCAAGATCGATTTCTTTGCCCGCTTCACTCGCCATCTCAACAATACGTTCTTGTATTTTTACCTTAGCTTCGGGATGTAACGCCAATGGTAAATTTAAAGCAGCAGCAGCACACTGCCGCGTATGATCATCCGGTGTGGCGCCGATACCTCCGCAGCAAAAAATAATGTCACTGCTATTCAATGTGCGACGTAGTGTCGCTGTAATACGTTCGGGGTCATCCCCCAGATACTCAGCCCACGACAGTGTCAAACCTCGCTCGGAAAGTAATTCGATAACTTTAGCCAGATGCTTGTCGTTACGCTTACCTGACAAGATTTCGTCGCCAATGATGATGATGCCAAATGCCATAAGATTCTCTAAAAAATTAAATCTAGCTAGTTAATTGATGTCAATGACGCGTGTCGGGTCTAGGTCAACTATCCGCGTATTTCTCAGACCCGCCAGACTATCCAGACAATAAAATTGAAACCACAGACCACTAAAAACAAAAATCAACAAATACATCCAAATCGCCGCCGTCGCAAACAATGGAAAGAAAATAACTGACACCACACCACCTAGCCACAACAAACCCGGTGCCGCGCCCAGACTACCTGTCACTACACCAATCATCAACAAAGGAAACTGCTGCTTGCGAATGATGGATAACTCATGTTCATCGGCAAACGACGACAGGGCTTCATACGACATGACTCGCGCCGTCAACCATCCCCATAACAAAGGCTGAACTAAAACTGCGAATAACGGAACTAAATTCAGCGGAAGAACAATCAACCACGCCACTAAATAAATCACAAATGACGAGAAAGATAACCACAGACTAGATTTAATAGATCCGCCCTCACGTCGTTCTAACTGTGGGTAGAAACGATCACTGACGTAATTGGCAATCACTGGCATGGCCATCAAATTCACCAACAGCAAAGCGCTCAATACCATCAACGGCAGAAGCAACCACATCGCAATCAAGGGAACTAACAAGGTTCTCAAGGAGGCGAGCCCTAATGAATCGAGCATATCGCCAGTCCAGCGAAATAAACCGTAGTCAGAGAACCAAGCCTGCAACTGATCTATTAATGGTTGCAGGCCTAACCAAAGCGCGACACCCCATACGCCAAGCGCAACAATAAACGGCAATAAAGTAAGCAGCAGCATGCGTGGATGCAGCTGCGCCATTAGCGCGCGAAAGAATGAAGTAAAAACGGTCATCGACATTGCCTCATGCGTGCATTATAGATTCTGGCCGGCTGGTAAAATGCACGCTGATAACAAATCAAAGGAAAACCATGTCTCAGACCACTACCGCCTCAGGCTTGCAGTACGACGATCTCACTCTGGGCAGCGGCGCCGAAGCCGTCGAAGGTGATTACGTCAGCGTTCACTATAGCGGATGGCTGCAAAATCCAGATGGCAGCGCAGGCGAACTGTTTGATTCCAGCGTAGAACGCAATGAACCCTTTGAATTTCCGCTCGGCGCAGGCCATGTAATCAAAGGCTGGGATGAAGGAGTACAAGGAATGAAAGTCGGCGGCAAACGCAGACTAACTATTCCATCATCGCTTGGCTATGGTTCACGCGGTGCAGGCGGTGTTATCCCACCGGATGCGACCCTGATTTTTGACGTCGAATTACTGTCGGTCTAAAACTGCGCATCGGCGTTCCAAGCGCTGAACTACGCGGAGAACACCTTGGCCATATTTTTGGTCACTTGATCTTCTATTTTTCGAGAGAAGCCTTTGAGCATAATGCCCAGGCTAATCTCGAGTTCAGCTCGGCCCGGCGTTAAGGCTAGCGTGCCCGAAAAACCCGTGCGCTTGAAACTCAGCACATCATCCTGCCACTCGGCGACCATTTCATAATCAATCACCATTTGGTCAGCGACTTTTTGTGCCGCTGCACGCGCTTCCTCCATGGCCATCGCATGATCTTGAACGATCGTTATATCGGCCATCTTATTCTCCCGCGCTTTGATGACCTTACGGTCGTATTTTTAAGACTTGAATGTTTCCGCATTCAAGAGATTGGGTGGTCGCTTTGCCGACAGAGCAGCTATCAAATTATCGGCAGCACAATAGGCCATCGCATGACGCGTTGGCACAGAAGCACTACCAATATGAGACGTTAACACCACATTTTTTAGCGATAAAAAATCGGGGTTAAACGCAGGTTCATTTTCAAACACATCCACACCCGCCGCCGCAATCTGACCGGCTTTGAGTGCATTGATTAATGCCGCATCATCAACGATGCCACCACGCGCGATATTCACTAATGTCGCAGTAGGTTTCATGAGCGCGAGCTGTTCGGCGCCAATTAAATGATGCACGGCTGGCGAATAGGGCAGCACCAAAATCACATGATCGGCGGTGCGCAATAATTCATCTCGACTGAGATACTGCGCATGATTTGCTGCTTTCTCTAGCTCAGGCGCCAATCGAGTTCGGTTGTGATACACCACCTTCATGTTGAAACCCATGGAACGGCGTGCAATCGCTTGCCCTATCCTACCCATACCGATCACGCCTAGCGTGCTTCCGTGCACGTCAACGCCTAAAAAATCATCGTACTGCCACTTCTTCCAAAGACCCGCACGCAAATAATGCTCCGATTCTGACACACGACGCGCAGCGGCCATCATCAGTGTCCAACCAAAATCAGCGGTGGTTTCGTTGAGAACATCAGGCGTGTTCGTTACCATCACACCCGCAGCAGTAGCGGCAGGCACATCAATATTGTTGTAGCCGACGGCCATATTGCAGACCGCTTTCAAGCTTGGGCAAGCAGCAAATAATTCGGCTGTAAAGCGATGACTGGGATTGGCAAAGACGCCCATTTTTCCCTGCAGACGTCGCACCAGCTCTGCGTCGTCATAGGTCGCGTCACTCTGATTGTCCTCAACATCAAAATACTCAGACAAGTACTCAATGATGTGCGGGAAAATTGCGCGCGTAACGAGAATTTTTGGTTTCACTACGATCACCTGAGCAGGATTTAAATTCAGTTATCTCGCACCAGTATGAGGTGTACTCGATACGGTCCATGCGCGCCAAGCACGATGGTCTGCTCGATATCACCGGTACGCGATGGACCAGAAATAAAATTCGTCGCTCGAGGCAATTCACCACGTTCTTTTTTTGCCAGATCAAACGCATCTTCAATAGATGGAAGGATGCGTGACGTGGGTACCAACACAATGTGTGTTTCAGGTAGTAAGGCGGCAGACGCATAGGTTTGCGCACCTGAGAGCAGCATCAGCGTACCGGTCTCGGCCACTGCGCAAAAACAGCTAGTGATACCAACCATGTCTTCATTCACCGGCGGACGAAACTCAACCTGTAAACCGGATTCATTCCAAGGGATGTCGGACAAGGTTTCCCAAGCGATCGCTGATCGGGCTACACCTATGCTATCGAGATAGCGTGCAGCCGCGGCAGGCGCTTCACGCAAAGACGTCACCTCATCAACCGTTTGCGAGGTACGTTCTGCCTGAGTACGAAAACGATGAACTAAATCAGTACCGATGTCAGGTTGCGGACCCGCTTTATTCGAGGCTAAATAGGCTTGAACTTGATCCAATTCGGCAGCAGTCGGGTCGACCGGGCGCTGCTGAGCTTTACGAATCCGACCAAAAATAGCCGCTCGGGCTGCAGATGTATCCATGGTGTCCTCTTTTAGATAGTTTTGATTCTATCTCAGCAACCCCGACCGTAGCGGCCGCCATGCGTGAGTAAATTTTAGGCTGCAAGCTCAAAATAATTCACCACCAGAGACCAGAAGACCGCATTTAAAGCAGGGCCATCGGCCATTTAATTCATTTGCTTATTCAAAAACCATCTAAACCGAGTTTGTAGAGCAAGGTGGTTTGTCTTAAAATACAACGCTTTGCGATTAAGCCGTGAATCCGTAGGGCGCCGACCTATGAAGGTTAAGAGAGCTTTGCCATAATTTCAAAAATAGACACAGATAGGATTTTTATGACTCACGTTGTAACCGAATCGTGCATTCGCTGCCGTTACACCGACTGCGTGGATGTTTGCCCGGTCGATTGTTTTCGCGAAGGCCCCAATTTTCTGGCGATTGATCCGGATGAGTGCATAGACTGTGCGGTCTGTGTGGCTGAATGTCCCGTCAATGCCATTTTTGCGGAAGAAGATGTGCCTTCTGATCAACAGCAGTTCATAAAAATGAATGTTGATCTTGCGCGCAAATGGCCCTCGATTACCAAGTCGAAGGCGCCGCTTTCCGAAGCAGATACCTGGAAAGATACGAAAGATAAGCTCCAGTATCTGGAGCGCTAATTTCACGGCCGCACGGGCCGTGCTTCAGACGCTATCAACCCCGGCTCCAGCCGGAGTTGATGTGTAATTCAGCATATCTCCCCTCTTCGCCCCATAAAACATACTGTGGTTGTGTTTATTCGGGGTGCCTGTTTCAGATAGTCGAATCACTATTATTCAAATAAAAATCGATGCAGTAATTGACTGAGATCGCGCCTCTCAGTAGAGAAATATCGAATTAATAATAAAAGACCAGCTTTTACACTCGAAAAGGCAAGCTTGCTCCTGGGCTATTCTTGTGTGCTATCTTGCTGTAACCCAATGTCAGTGAGCACTTGCGCAGCTGGCTGAGGTTATTCGACAAGGTCAGATCAGGTTTCCACTGAAATTAGGCTGGGTCCTGTGACTATCTTTCATATTTGCATTTGCTGCATTGCGGAAGCGAGCAATTACGGTCACAATCAGGCGTCGTGAATAAGAGGTCATCATGCTCTATCAAATGCACGAAATGAACCGAACCCTGCTAAGCCCCCTAATTCAGTGGGCCGAGGCTTCGTCCAAGTTATTTACCAATCCCGTTTCTCCCTTTGCTCATACCCCCTTCGCTCAGCGTATCGCGGCGGGTTACGAATTGATGTTTAGGCTGGGTAAGGACTACGAAAAGCCCTCATTTGGAATCACTTCAGTAGAAATCGACGGGCAGCGAGTCTCTGTGATTGAAGACATCTCGCTGGAAAAGCCTTTTTGTAAGCTGCTGCACTTTCGAAAAGATAGTCGCAACACTAAGGCGGCAAACCAACCCAAAGTATTACTTGTTGCGCCACTCTCAGGGCATCACGCTACGCTGCTCCGCGATACCGTAAAAACTTTATTGCCTGAGCATGACGTCTACATCACTGACTGGACCGATGCGCGCATGGTAGATATGGATCATGGCCCTTTTCATCTGCATGATTACGTCTACTACGTACAAGATTTTATTCGCCACCTTGGTCCCAATTTGAATGTGATTTCGGTATGCCAGCCTACCGTGCCGGTTCTGGCGGCTATATCGCTCATGGCTAGCAACAAGGAACCCAATCTACCAAAAACTATGGTGATGATGGGTGGCCCTATCGATCCGCGTAAAGCGCCCACGCAGGTGAATGATCTCGCCACCAACAAGCCCTTCTCGTGGTTCGAGAACAATGTGATCTACAGCGTGCCGCCTAACTATCCGGGCTATGGCCGCCGCGTTTACCCTGGCTTTTTACAACATGCTGGTTTTGTCGCGATGAATCCTAAGCGACATGCGCAAAGTCACTGGGAGTTTTACCTGCACTTACGTGAAGGTGATAACGAATCCGCCGAAGAGCATCGTAAATTTTATGATGAGTACAACGCTGTCCTCGACATGCCTGCCGAGTACTACCTTGAAACTATCAAAACCGTGTTTCAAGACCACGCACTACCACTGGGCACGTGGGAAGTCGAAGGCCAACTCGTTCGTCCGCAAGATATCAAAGACGTCGCACTGCTCACTATTGAAGGTGAGTTAGATGATATCTCCGGCTTGGGGCAGACTCGTGCTGCGCATGAATTGTGCGCGCACATACCCAAAGGGATGAAGCAGCATTTCACAGCACCAAAATGCGGCCACTACGGAATTTTTTCTGGCCGTCGCTGGCGTGAAGTCATTGCTCCTAAAATTAGCGAATTCATCCGTGCTCATCACTGATCGACTTTGAGTAATTCGTTATTGGCACTATCAAAGACCGCCTGAAGGCGGTCTTTGATTTTTTACAGGCTCAACGTGATGCTGGCGAGCTGTCAGCGAAATGCCGGATAATGCAGAACTATGCGAGATCCTGCCCGCTCACTTGCCGACCAGATCGAAGATCTACTGCCACAAACTCAGTGCACGAAATGTGGCTATCCCGCTTGTCGTCCCTATGCAGAAGCCATCGCCGAGGGAACAGCAAATTACAATCAATGTCCACCCGGTGGCGCCGAGGGTATCGAGCGTTTGGCGGCGTTACTTGGCAAACCAGTCATCGCATTAAATCCAGTCAATGGCATAGAGCGAGTGCGTCCCGTTGCGTTTATTGATGAAGCTGCCTGCATAGGCTGCACATTATGTATTCAAGCCTGCCCAGTCGATGCGATTGCCGGAGCTGCGAAACAAATGCACACCGTGATTCCCGAACTGTGTACCGGTTGCGATTTATGCGTTGCACCCTGCCCGGTCGATTGCATTGCCATGATTCCTATCACTGACGATAAAACGGGATGGCAAGCTTGGTCAGCAGATCAAGCTGAGGCGGCACGTCAGCGTTTTCATCAGCGTGAACTCAGGTTACGTGTAGAAAAAGAAGAACAAGATGCGCGACTCGCTGCCAAAGCAGCCGCAAAATTAAAAGAAGTTAACGATGAAACTGCCCTCAGCGCAGAAGAGCTGGCGGAAAAAAATCGTAAACGCGCGATCATTCAAGCCGCTATCGAACGCGCTCGCTTACAAAAAGAAGCTCAGGAACAGAAAAAAACATGAACGCGGAAAAGCGCAAACAAATCTTCGAACGCTTGAAGACAGCTAATCCCAATCCCACGACAGAACTTGAATACACCACGCCATTTGAGTTGTTGATCGCCGTAATTTTATCGGCGCAAGCAACCGATGTGTCGGTCAACAAAGCGACACGAAAACTTTATCTCGTTGCCAATACGCCGGCTGAAATTTTTGAATTGGGCGTGGATGGCTTGATACCGTATGTGCAAACGATAGGCCTATATCGCAACAAAGCAAAAAATGTGATCGATACCTGTCGCCTACTACTCGAAAATCATGACGGCGAAGTACCACGCGATCGCGAATCACTGCAAGCCTTACCCGGCGTAGGACGAAAGACTGCAAATGTGGTTCTCAACACGGCATTCGGTCAGCCCACCATGGCGGTTGATACGCATATTTTTCGTGTCTCCAATCGAACTGGTCTGGCTCCTGGAAAAAATGTCGACATTGTTGAATATAAGTTGATGAAATTCGTGCCACCCGAGTATTTGATGGATGCGCATCACTGGCTTATTTTGCATGGACGATATACCTGCCTTGCACGAACACCGCAGTGCTGGAATTGCCCGATCGCTGACTTATGCGAATTCAAAACTAAAACACGTATGCCTGAAAAAGGGATCTGACAGATTAATGGAAGCATTTATCAACACAGCCGCCGTGGTCGCCTTAGGTGAAATGGGTGACAAGACGCAGGTACTCGCTTTACTACTCGCAGTTCGCTATCAGCGTAGTTTGCCTATCCTCGCTGGCATCTTTATCGCCACACTACTTACCATGAGCATCACCGCACTGGTGGGGACGACATTTTCTAGCCTCATTCCAGACTCTATCCTTCGTTGGTTATTGGTCGCTATGTTTTTAGGTATCGCTATCTGGACACTTATTCCCGAAGATGACGATGATGACGAAGAAAATTTACCCCTAAAGTCATCGGCCAGTTTGATTTTCACGACATTCATTACTTTTTTAGTAGCCGAGCTTGGGGATAAATCTCAGATAGCAACACTCATCATGGCCGCTAAATATGGTGATTTCGTGAATGTGATGGCCGGATCAACTGTCGGGGAAATGCTAGCGATAACTCCCGCTGTGCTATTAGGTAAAACAACCGCTCAATGGATACCCGTAGTTTGGATACGTATCGCTGCTGCAGCTGTTTTTGCCGCTATGGGCATTTGGATACTTATCGTTGGATTGGGGTAATCAAGCATGTTTAATCCAAGTAAAGACGACGTTCGACGTTTTTTTTGCGATACCTGGAAAAAATCCATATCGGGCGCAGTACTCACTCCATTAGAAGCTATTGCATGCGACTGGATACGATTGCATCCAGAATATGAAAACGACTTTGCGGATAGTGACCAAGCATTAGCGGCTGACTATGAGGCATCAAAAGGTAAATCGAATCCCTTTCTTCATCTCTCCATGCACCTGTCGATTGCAGAACAAGTCTCAGTGGATCAGCCACCTGGTATTAGGGAATCCCATAACGCTCTGGCGACCAAGCTAAATTCCGAACATGAAGCGCATCACCAGATCATGGAATGTCTGGGTGAAATGCTCTGGGCCTCGCAGCGCAATGGCACTGCACCGGATGGCTTAGCCTATATTGAATGCATCAAACGACGAGCGCACGCATAAAAAAACCGCAGCAAGCTGCGGTTTTTTTATGCTTCATGTCTGTGTCATACACTGATCATTTACGAGAAACCAGAGCACCAGGCAAACTAGCAAGATAAGCAGAAATATTTTTAATATCTGTCTTCGAGAGTGGCTTGGCCATACCAGCCATAATGGCATTACCACGACCATTAGCAGCGCCAGCGCCACGCTGATAAGCAATCAATGCGTGCTCCAGATAATCCGCATGCTGGCCAGCTAGCTTTGGGTAGCTAGGATCAATTGGGCTGTTAAAGTCAGCGCCATGGCACGATGCGCAGTTATATTTTGCGGCAGCAGCCTTACCAGCTTCTGCATCAGCCGCCAACACATTCATCGAAACGCAAGCCAGTATAGCCACCAGCAGTGAATTCATTTTATTCATGGTGACTCCTTATTTCTGTTGCGCGTAGTACGCGGCAACGTCAGCGATGTCCTGATCCGACAGACCTTTAGCAATACCCACCATCGATGGGTGCGAACGCTCACCTTTTTTGTAGGCATTCAGTGCTGCGGCGATATATTTTTCCGACTGACCGCCCAGCATGGGCACGCGGTATACCTCAGGATAGGTCGCTTTGTAACCAGGGATACCATGGCATCCTATGCACATCGCAACCTTATTTTTGGCGGCACTCGCATCGCCCTGGGCGTCTGCGGCAGCAGATACCTGAGCTACGCTCGCCAACACGAGAAGAGCAAATATTTTTTTCATGATAGCTGGGTAGTTAATTCGACACCGAAAAGGCGGCCGCAGAATTCGGGAAAAACGAAATAATTTGCTGCACGACCGCTTAAAAAAAAGCCATTAATGATAACCGATTCACATTTCAACGTCTATTTTGAACATTCGATTACCGACAAAATTAGCCGAATTCAGACTATTCACTCGTTTATACTCACTCTTATTTTCTTTGACTAATCAGTAAAACCATGAATACCCCTGCACGCTTTGAAGGTTCCGAAAATTACGTTGCGACTCACGATCTCAAGCTGGCTGTCAACGCCGCGCTAACGCTACAAAGGCCCTTGTTGATTAAAGGCGAGCCGGGAACCGGCAAGACTATGCTGGCCGAGGAAGTCGCCGCTGCGCTAAAGATGCCACTTTTGCAATGGCATATCAAATCGACCACCAAAGCCCAACAAGGTCTGTATGAATATGATGCAGTCTCGCGCTTACGCGACTCCCAGCTGGGTGACGAGCGCGTCAAAGACATTCACAACTATATTGTGCGCGGGGTGCTTTGGCAGGCCTTTACGGCTGACGAGCCCGTGGTTCTGTTGATTGATGAAATCGATAAAGCCGATATCGAATTTCCCAACGACTTATTGCGCGAACTCGACCGTATGGAGTTCTATGTGTATGAAACGCGCGAAATGGTACGCGCAAAACATCGCCCTCTGGTGATCATCACATCGAATAACGAAAAAGAATTGCCAGATGCTTTCCTACGTCGATGCTTCTTTCACTACATAAAATTCCCTGAAAAAGAGACGATGCAGCAAATCGTCGATGTACATTTCCCGAATTTGAAAAAAAACCTGCTGGCGCAAGCCATGCAGACGTTTTATGACGTACGCGATATTCCGGGATTAAAGAAAAAACCCTCAACTTCTGAGCTTCTCGATTGGTTGAAACTTTTGCTAGCAGAAGACATTCCTCCAGAGGCGCTGCGCAGTCAAGACCAAAAAGCGATTGTTCCACCTTTGCACGGAGCGCTTTTGAAAAATGAACAAGACGTGCATTTATTTGAGCGTCTGGTTTTCATGTCACGCAACAACCGCTAATCACTACCGGTTGATACGACCATGCTGATCGACTTTTTTTTCACGCTCAAAAGCGCGAAGATTCCCGTCTCGATTAAGGAATTTCTGGTGCTGCTGGAGGCCTTGGATCGTCAGGTGATTTCACCATCACTGGATGACTTCTACTACCTCTCGCGCACCACCATGGTTAAAGATGAAGCTCATTTCGATAAATTCGACCAAGCGTTTGGCAGTTATTTTCATGGCGTTGAAACTCTATTTGAAAAAAATCCAGAGATTCCACTCGACTGGCTGATGAAACGTCTGCAACGCGAATTAACGCCTGAACAAAAAGCGCAATTGGAAAAATTCGGCTATGACAAGTTGATGGACCGATTGAAAGAATTGTTGGAAGAACAAAAAGCGCGTCACGAAGGCGGAAATAAATGGATAGGTACGGGCGGCACCTCACCCTTTGGTAATGGCGGACAAAATCCCGAAGGCATACGTATAGGTGGCGAAGGTGGCAACCGCAGCGCTGTCAAAGTATGGGAGGCTCGCACCTATCGTGATTACGACAGTGAACGTGAATTAGGTACACGCAATATCAAAGTCGCGCTACGCCGGCTTCGTAAATTTGCGCGTGAAGGCGCCCAAGACGAATTGGCGCTAGACGATACTATCCGCGCCACAGCCAATAATGCAGGCTGGTTGGATCTGGTGATGCAACCAGAGCGGAAAAACAAGGTCAAAGTACTCATGCTGATGGATGTAGGCGGCAGCATGGATGATCATATTGCGCGCGTTGAGGAATTATTTTCAGCGGCAAAGACAGAATTCAAGAATATGGAATTCTTCTATTTTCATAACTGCTTATATGAAACGCTATGGAAAAATAATCGGCGCCGTCATGCTGAACGCTTTGCGAGCTGGGACGTACTGCGCAAATACCCACCTGATACCAAACTGATTTTTGTCGGCGATGCCACCATGAGCCCCTATGAAATCGTGCAAGCAGGCGGCTCGGTTGAGTATCACAACGAAGAAGCCGGAGCTGTTTGGCTGCAGCGCTTCGCGCATCAGTTTCCAAAATTTGTCTGGCTCAATCCAGAACCTGAAGGACTATGGCAATATCGTCAATCCGTCACCATCATCAAACAAATTATGGGACAGCGCATGTACCCCATCACCATGGAAGGCTTGGAGCGGGCCATGCAAATGCTTTCCAAATGATGCCAGTTCATACATGCTGTCTTACACCTAGCCGCTGGCTAACACAAAAATTTTTAGCTTAATTCAAACCGAACGACGAATAAGCCCGAAAAATTCATTAGAATGCCGGGGATTTTTTACGTTTGGCACTCACGTCAATCACACTCACTTTTAGTCTACGCATGGCAAGCAAAAAACCTGAATACAGCGAATCATC
>JBIIQR010000156.1:0-4578 GCA_044341985.1 Burkholderiaceae bacterium | reverse complement strand
TTTTTCTCCGCTAACGAACCCAGATTGCCACCTACCAAAGCACTGCGCAGACTGCCGCCACCATCCACCACCAACACCTTGTTCTCGCCCGGCGTCTCAAGCGTAGAACGAACCAGCGCATTATCTTCAAACACCTTCAAGGTACGCACGGGTCCGGCAAAATGATTGACGTTACCGAAGCTATGAAAACCTGGTGGTAAGACCCTTAGGCTGCCATTAGCTAGCTGCTCTTCATGGGCGTCGCATAAATCACAGGTTGAAAAACTCATTCAAATCTCCTTTTAATTTTTAGAACAGAATTGTAAAGCGTGTTTTGAGTTGCAAAAAAATAGCCGGTATCCCTGAGGTTACCGGCTATTGCATTGCAAATTAATCGTGTATTAGGCTGCTTTTCTAAAGCCCAGCTCGGACCCTGCTACGTCAATTTCAATCGTGTCCTTAGGACCAAAACGCCCTTGAAGTATCGCTTTCGAAAGTGGGTTTTCTAATTCCTGCTGTATAGCGCGCTTTAATGGGCGAGCACCATACACCGGATCGTATCCCGCCTCGGCCAACTTACGTAATGCCGCATCAGAAATCGTTAAGCCAATATCCATCTTGGCTAAACGTTTTTCCAAGATACCCAACTGTATTCGCGCAATCGAGCCGATGTGTTTGTCATCCAGCGCATGGAAAACAATTAATTCATCAACGCGATTAATAAACTCGGGGCGGAAATGTCCCCGCACTTCAGCCAAAACAGCCATCTTAATTACTGCCGTATCGCTACCTTCCATCGACTGAATTTTGTGCGAACCCAGATTCGATGTCATCACTATCACCGTATTTTTAAAATCAACCGTGCGTCCCTGCCCGTCGGTCATACGGCCATCATCGAGCACCTGTAACAGCACGTTGAAAACATCCGGATGGGCTTTTTCAATTTCATCTAACAGAATCACACTGTAGGGCTTACGGCGCACCGCTTCGGTCAGATAACCACCCTCTTCGTAACCCACATAGCCAGGAGGAGCGCCAATCAAACGCGCCACCGAATGCTTTTCCATAAATTCACTCATGTCGATACGAATTAACGCATCTTCACTATCAAACATAAATGCAGCGAGCGCTTTGGTCAGCTCAGTCTTACCGACACCTGTAGGTCCAAGAAACATGAACGAACCATAGGGACGATTCGGATCGGATAAACCCGCACGCGAACGTCGAATAGCGTCGGACACGGCACTAATGGCTTCATCTTGACCTACAACGCGCTTGTGTAAATCATCTTCCATGTGCAGTAGTTTTTCACGCTCACCTTGCATCATCTTAGATACTGGAATTCCGGTCGCGCGCGACACCACTTCGGCGATTTCTTCAGCACCGACCTGAGTCCGCAACAAGCGTGGTTTACCTGACGGTGCTTCACCGACGTCAGCTTGTTTTAAACGAGCCTCAAGCTCTGGCATGCGGCCATACTGAAGCTCAGACATTTTTTGCCAATCGCCCTTGCGCCTTGCCTCCTCCATCTGGAGTCGAACTTTCTCAATTTCTTCCTTAATCGTTTGGCTTCCTTGCACAGCCGACTTTTCAGCTTTCCACACTTCTTCGAGATCGGCGTAATCGCGTTCTAGTTTAGTGATTTCTTCTTCGAGTAAACCAAGACGCTTCTGCGAGGCTTCATCTTTTTCTTTTTTGACCGCTTCACGTTCAATCTTTAGTTGAATGACACGACGATCGAGCTTGTCCATCACTTCTGGCTTGGAATCAATCTCAATTTTTATTTTGGCTGCCGCTTCATCAATCAGATCAATCGCTTTATCAGGCAAAAATCGATCAGTGATATAGCGATGCGAAAGCTCAGCCGCTGCCACTATCGCTGGGTCAGTAATATCGACGCCGTGATGGACTTCGTATTTTTCTTGAAGGCCACGCAAAATAGCAATGGTGGCTTCTACGCTAGGCTCATCGACAATGATTTTTAGAAAGCGTCTCTCGAGTGCGGCATCTTTTTCGATGTATTTGCGATACTCATCTAAGGTAGTCGCTCCAACGCAATGCAACTCGCCACGCGCAAGAGCGGGCTTTAACATATTGCCCGCATCCATGGCGCCTTCTGCTTTGCCAGCACCTACCATGGTGTGAATTTCATCGATGAATAAAATCGTTTGACCTTGATCTTGCGATAATTCTTTGAGTACTGTTTTCAAACGCTCTTCGAATTCACCACGATATTTAGCACCGGCTAATAACGACGCCATGTCGAGCGACAGCACTCGTTTATTCCTCAGACTATCGGGGACCTCACCATTCACAATCCGTTGGGCTAATCCCTCTACGATGGCGGTTTTACCGACGCCGGGCTCGCCAATTAATACGGGATTGTTTTTGCTACGACGCTGCAGTACTTGTATGGCACGACGAATTTCATCATCTCGACCAATCACGGGATCAAGCTTGCCTTGACGAGCGCGCTCGGTCAGATCCATGGTGTATTTTTTTAAAGCCTCACGCTGCCCTTCGGATTCTTGAGAATCGACATGCGCGCCACCGCGCAGCGATTGAATTGCTGCTTCCATGGATTTGCGTGTGAGTCCATTTTCACGGGCTACGCGACCGGCATCCGACTTATCGTCAGCCAAAGCAATCAGAACCATTTCACTAGCGATAAATTGATCGCTGTGCTTCTGCGCTTCTTTATCTGCAAGGTTGAGCAAGGAAGCTAGTTCACGACCGATCTGTACCTCGCCACCGGTACCGCTTACTTTAGGTAAGCGATCCATCCCAGACTTAAGCCCACTGGCTAATCCCGGCACATTAACCCCAGCGCGCTGTAGCAATGAGCTAGACGCTCCATCGTCCTGATTTAATAGGGCCGTTAAGAGATGAACGGGGTCGATGTATTGGTTGTCGTTACCTACGGCAAGGCTCTGGGCATCGGCCAGCGCTTGCTGCAATTTGGTAGTGAGTTTGTCGAGACGCATGGATAGGACTCCAGTAAAAGCTGATTTAGAGTCATTATTGGGCCCGACGGACAGAAATCAAGGCTAAAGCGGTAATAGCCCACTAAATCAATCCAACTCATCCACAAAACGCAAAACTGCGAGCGTTTTATTGAACGTTTTGATTTGCCCGCTTGTTACCCCACCAACCAGCGCCACGTGGCCAATCCGGCGATACAACACGCCACCGAACCCAGCAGATGGGTTCCCGTATGCAGAAACGCCCAACCGTAGGTTCCGCGTTGAAGCAGCATCATGGATTCAGCTGAGAAGGTGGAGAAAGTAGTCAAGCCACCCAGAAAGCCTGTGACGACGAGTAAACGCCACTCAGGTGAGAGATTGGGGAAATCCTGAAACACGCCAACGGCAATACCTATCAAATAACCACCACCCAGATTGGCGATCAAGGTACCCAAGGGTAGGCTTTCAATGCGGGCGTTTAGCCAAAAAGCTTAGTGCGCTTTGTCCCATTTTTTCATAGCCTCATCATCAGAAACCCGCGCATCAACCCAGCGTGCGCCAGTAGGGGTTTGTTCTTTTTTCCAGAAAGGAGCTAAGGTCTTTAGGTAATCAATAATAAATTCACAGGCAAGAAACGCTTCACCGCGATGTGCCGAGGTAACGGCCACCAAGACAATTTGCTCCAATGGTTTCAAGGGGCCGACGCGATGAATGACAAGTGCGTCAAAAATATCCCAACGCGATTTAGCCTGGCTAACAATATCCTCCAAGGCTTTTTCTGTCATGCCGGGGTAATGCTCGAGCTCCATCTCAGCGACGTGCTCTCCTTCGTTCAAATCACGTACCGTACCAACAAAGGTCACTACGGCACCTACCTTGGGTGTATCAGCGCGTAGCTGAGCGATTTCTGACGTCAGATCAAAATCGTGGGTTTGCACGCGAACGGGCATGTATATTCCTTTATCCGCCTGTCACTGGCGGGAAGAACGCCAGTTCACATCCATCAGATACTAGAGTCGAAGCGTCCGCCATTTCTTGATTACAGGCGATACGCACTGCACGCCCTTCTGCCAGCGCCTCCGCCCACACACCACCGCGTTGGCAAAGATAGTCTCTTACCTGTCCGGCGGTTTTAAGCTCACTAGTTAAAACTAGCGTCTCCTGTCCAGTACCAACTGCCTCACGCAAGCTGGCAAAAAATTTGAGGTTAATCTGCATAATCAGAAACTTAATTCAGTAAACGGGATGAAGTTTACGATATCCCCGACAGCGATCGCTTGCCCCGGTGGATTATCGACTAGCCCATCACCCCACACGGTAGAGGTCAACACACCTGAACTCTGGTTAGGGAAAAGATCGAGCCCACCCGCATCATTTACTCGCACGCGCAGATATTCGTTCCGACGATCAGGCTTCTTCCAAATAAAATCAGCACGCATAGGAAACGACTTGGGCGGTACAACTTTCACGCCCTGCATGGCAAGGATAAAAGGCCGAACAAACAATAAAAAAGTAACGAAACTTGATACCGGATTGCCGGGCAAGCCAACGAAAAAAGCATTCGCTGAATCATTTTCTCGGCGCACTTCACCAAACGCGAGTGGCTTACCCGGTTTGATCGCAATCTGCCAAAGAT
>JBIIQR010000155.1:0-4591 GCA_044341985.1 Burkholderiaceae bacterium | reverse complement strand
CGGCATCGGGTACGAGCAAATTTACTAGCGACGATTTACCCATTCCTGATTGACCGATCAATATGGTCGATTGCCCGGTAAGCAGAGGTAAAAGTTGCGCGCGCGTTTCTTCAGGGTGTAAACGCGCACTCATTTCATGGACAGGATAACCCAACCCTGCGTAGAGCTTTAAGCGATCGCGTGCTGCATGTAAACGCGGCTCAAGATCAATTTTATTGAGTAGTAAATGCGCTGCTATACCCGTGGCATTCGCTGCCACTAATGCACGTGAAATCAGATCATCACTGAATCCGGGTTCAGTAGCAACGACGATGAATAACTGGCTAACGTTGGCGGCTAATAGTTTAGATTTGTACTGGTCCGAGCGATACAGCAGGGTAGTGCGAGGAAGAATTTCTTCGATCACGCCCTGATCCGGTGAGGTTTCTTTGAAACGCACTCGATCGCCCGTGGCGATATCGCTTTTTTTCCCGCGCGTCACACACAGATACAGCTTACCTTCCGACTGAGCTAAATAGTGTCGGCCATGTGCAGCAATGATCAGACCGTTATGCTCGGTCATACATTAGCTGAACTCGTGGACAAATACATCATCAATTTTGGCGGCGCAGATGAAATCATTTTCAGAGATACCACCCTTGCCGTTGTTGACAGAATGAGTGCTGTAACGAACCGTGCAGTAGTTATAGCCAACTAATAATTCAGGATGGTGGTCTTGCTCATGAATGATAATGGCGATGGCATTCACAAACGCTATCGTCTGGTGGTAATCAGTGAATCGAAAGCGACGAACGAGTTGGTCTTGCTCCAGCAACCACTCTGGCAAAACAGTGAGGGCTTGCATAATGCGTTCAGGCGTGGCCGACTGCTCTAGATGACGGCAGGATTGCTGTAGCAGTTCGGCCCGATTCATGCGGTCATCAGCTAGCTAGCAATCGCTGAATACGCGCGCTGGCAGGAGGGTGTGAATCGTAAAACGCAGAATGTAGCGGGTCAGGAGTGAGTGTTGAGGCATTGTCTTCATACAGTTTGACCAAGGCCGACACCAGATCTTGAGAATTACTATGCTTAGCAGCGAAGGCATCAGCTTCAAATTCATTTTTGCGCGATGTCAGTGACAATAGCGGCGAAAAAAGAAAGGTGAACACCGGCAGCGCAAACATAAACAAAATCAGCGCCATCGCATCATTACTTGCATCCATCATGGGGAGTACACCTAAGCCCAAATAAAACCACGTTTGATTTTTCAAGTATCCCAGTAGCGCTAAAAAGCCTAGTGAGATAATGAACATGATGGCTATGCGCTTAATAACGTGATTCAGCTTGAAGTGACCCAACTCGTGCGCGAGTACCGCTTCAATTTCATTCGGTGCCAGACGTGATAGTAAGGTATCGAAAAAAACGATACGTTTAGCTGAGCCAAAGCCGGAAAAATACGCGTTGCCATGAGCGCTGCGGCGCGAGCCATCCATGACGAATAAGCCCTTGCTGGCAAAGCCAACGCGCTGCATCAATCCTTCGATGCGGGTCTTCAAGCTCTCGTCGGCCAGCGGCGTAAATTTATTAAATAGAGGTGCAATCAGATTTTGATACAGACCCAGCATGAGTATTTGAAATCCACACCAAATCAGCCAAGCATATAACCACCACAATGATCCAGCTTGTTCCATCACTGTCAGGGTGACCCAAAGCAGCGGTAGACCAATGAGAGCACCGATCATTGAGTGTTTGATCATGTCGGAAAAAAACAGGCCAGGAGTCATTTTATTAAAGCCGAATTTTTCTTCCAAACGAAACTGTTTGTAGTAATCCAGTGGTAGATCAATGATTTCTGAAATGATAGCAACGGCAGCGATCAAGCCAATTTGATACACCATGCCCGGGCCAGTGAAACTGATGAGATTGATTGACAGCCATTGCAAGCCGCCCAGCAGCGTGAAACCTATTAGTACAGCAGCATTCACCACTAACAGCACTAGCTTAAGCTGAGTCTTTGCAATCGTGTAATCAGCGGCCTTTTGATGAGCCGCTAAAGGAATTTTTTGTGCAAATTGCTCAGGTACTGCCGCACGATGGTGCGCGACATAGCGGATATGGCGCGTTGACAGCCACATTTTGACCATTAGAGTCGCCAGCACAAAGGCGGCAAAAAGCAGGGAGAAGCTTTGTGGATCCATGTGAGAAAATAGTAACTATTGTTTAAATACAGATTAAACCACTCAGAAAGCAGATTATGTCACAAGCACCAGAAGTCGATAGTGGGGCAGTCGGCTCTGTAACACTCGCTATTCCGAATGAAATGAATTTGGTCTGGATTGATATGGAAATGACCGGTCTCAACCCTGATACCGATCGGGTTATTGAGCTGGCCGCCATTGTGACGGATGCGGAGTTGAATGTACTTGCCGAAGGGCCGGTTTTTACGATTCATCAGTCCGACCACGTTTTAGATGGTATGGATGCGTGGAACAAAGGGACTCATGGCCGCTCTGGTCTCATTGACAGGGTTAAGGCATCCACGACGACGGAAGAACAAGCATCGGTTGCAATGATTGAATTTTTAAAAGCCTATGTCCCGGCTGGTAAATCGCCTATGTGTGGCAATTCAATTTGTCAGGATCGTCGTTTCATGGCGCGCCACATGCCGACCTTGGAAGAGTTTTTTCATTATCGAAATATTGATGTGTCTACGCTCAAAGAATTATGCCGGCGCTGGAAGCCTGAATTAATCGCTGGTTTTAAAAAACATCAGCTGCACACAGCATTAGCGGATATTCGTGAATCAGTTGAAGAGCTTCGTTACTACCGCGAGCATTTTATTAGTGTGTAAATAGTTTGCTAGTTATATAAATTTTTATGGATGTGATGTTGCTATGCTAAAGCTTAGAAAATCTGAAGATCGTGGCATTGCCAATCATGGTTGGCTCAAGAGTTATCATTCGTTTTCATTCGCCAGTTATTACGATCCGCAATACACGGGCTGGGGAAATCTGTTGGTGATTAATGAAGATAGAGTTGCGCCCGGTCGAGGGTTTGGAAAGCATGGCCACCAAAATATGGAGATCATTAGCTACGTTCTCTCAGGTGAGTTAGCGCACCAAGACAGCATGGGGAATGTGAAAAGTATTCCGCCGGGTGATGTGCAGCGCATGAGTGCGGGTACGGGCGTGATGCATAGCGAGTTTAATCATGCGCCAGACCAAACCACGCATTTTTTACAAATATGGATACAGCCGAACGTTGCCAACATTCCGCCAAGTTACGAGCAAAAAACAGTTCCTGCGACGACCAAAGAAGGTAGTTTGAAGTTGATTGCTTCGCCGGATGGCGCCGGAGACTCAGTGGTCATACATGCCGACGCCAAACTCTACGCCGGTTTATTCGATGGTGACCAGCAAACACAGTTGACGCTTGATCCTAAGCGTAAAGCCTATGTTCATTTGATCAAGGGTGATCTTGAAGTCAATGGAGAAAAATTGACGACAGGGGATGCGCTAATGATTGAAAAAGAACATCAATTACATCTCACTCAGGGCCATCAAGCCGAAGTGCTGGTGTTTGATTTAGCCCCCTGAGTTACTACGCCGTAGTTCTAGCCCATCGTTATTAGTGCAAGTTGGCTTTGCGTCGTTGTACCCAAAACCGATGTATCTGGGGGATAGAGGCTTCAATCTCAACGGCGAGTTTGTGACATTTAGCTGGATCATCGATCTGGCTAATTTCATCATCGCCAATTTCCTCCGCGCCTAGCAAATGTATCGCACGAAGTAATTCTGCTTGCGGTGATTGAAGCAGCAAATCCCACGTCTCTTCTCGTAAAGACATGCCTTCAACAAACCCCCAAGCCCAAGCTTCTGCGTCGAGTATGGATTGACCTTTCCATTGATGTTCACAAAAAAGCGGTTCGAAATCATTCGGCGCGACTTCAAAGGTGAGCTTAATGTCTTCCAACGTGCGGAATATCAATTGCTCAATATGCTTGGCCTGTTCCGGATTACGAAATTTTGGCCTATCTTCGGGCTCTGGACCCCAGACCCGTGGCAACCACTCATCAGGCCGTATGGCGTCAGGGCCGAGTGCAATGCAGGTAAGGAAGCCGTGTAAAGCGTCCATTGTCATTGCCTCGTCGCTGCAGCGGTCAGATAACAGGAAGCGATCAAGTTCGTCGAACTCTTCTTCTGATAATAATTGTTCGTTGGACATGAGACTCTCGAATTAAGGAATAGAGAACAGTGTAACCGCTTGAGGCACAGACCATGGGTTTGTCATCTGATTCATACTATTCAGACTACAATCGAACGCATGAATTCAACTCCCGAATATACCTTTGCTGGGCTAGGGCCAGATACCGTGCTGGATGCCCTCGATACGGTAGGTCTGCAAGGTGATGGTCGCTTGCTTGCATTAAACAGCTATGAAAATCGCGTCTATCAAGTCGGTCTTGATCAGGGTGCGCCTATCATCGTCAAATTTTATCGTCCGGGCCGCTGGAGCGATGAGGCCATTATTGAAGAACACCAATTTTGTGCTGAATTAGTTGCTGGTGAAATACCGGTCGTCGCGCCCATGATCGTGCAGAATGAAATGTTGC
>JBIIQR010000154.1:0-4594 GCA_044341985.1 Burkholderiaceae bacterium | reverse complement strand
TATAGATCAAGCAGCACCGTATTAATAAACCAGACATTCATTGGGAGGATCGCATGAAAACTTGGCAAATTTTATTGGCAATATGGGTGATTGCAGGTTGTTTTATGTTGGCCAATCATTTCCATCGTGAAAATATTGAGCGTGATAAGAAAAGATAATTTTTTTCTTCAGCTAAAAAAAACCGCAGCAAAGGCTGCGGTTTTTTTGTTTAGCGTTTTCGTAAAACGCCTTGTTATAACTTGATCCGTGCTTCTTTAGCTTTTGCCGTCCAAGATAACAATGCTGCCTTCCAGTTCGCCACCTTTACGAATTTCCAGATCGGCGTATGCAATCGTACCTTTAACCGTGCCAGTAGATTCAACTAAAAGCGAGGTTTTGGCTGTGATGGATTTCTCCATTAGACCTGCTACTTTGACGTGATTAGCGACTGCATTACCCGTCACCACACCATTTGGAGTGACGTTGATTGTTTCAGCGGTTAGTTGGCCTTCTGCCCTACCATCGACGAAAGCCTCGCCAGGCACATGGAATACGCCACTGATGGTCACACCCTTGCCGACCTGCAGGTTTCCAAAGTCTTGATCCACAGCCATTATTAGCTCCGTTAAAAATACAAAAAGAGAAAAACATTCCAAGCCCGACTATAAGTGAAATCGCATTGATCACCGAGCATTTTTAAAACTAATTTAACGAGTAGCTAATTAATGAGATTTATTCGTAAGTAAGATGTCAGCTTCAAAAAAAATGCCCCATTTTCATGCGCGAAAGTTATCTTATTCTTAATGAGTGCTGATGAACATAGGTATAAATAGCGTAGACGGAAATGCAATTAAGTCTGTTTGACGATAAGTTAGCTAACTAGCTTTATACAGGCTTTGTTTTTATTGGTATCTGATGCAAAATATAACGGATACCTTGTCTCTTAAATCGGCTTCGGTTGTTAATGAGCTTCTTCTCAAGTCGTGATTCTATAAAGTCATGAAGTCTCTACAGCAAAGAATTTATAAAATTCTCGACGGCTCGGTGCAAGAGCCGGCGGCTAGATTTTGCGAAATATTTATTGCCACCGTTGTTGTATTAAATGTAGTGGCCATCATCCTTGAATCCGTGCACGACTTGCACGAGGCGTACGAGTATTACTTTCATGTGTTCGATGTAGCTAGCGTGATGGTGTTTTCGGTAGAGTACGTATTACGAGTCTGGTCCTATGGCGTTAAATATTCGCAAGAAGAAGGCGGAGGCTGGCGTGGACGTAAAGAATATCTGTTCAGTTTTTATGGATTGATCGATTTTTTTGGAACGCTACCGTTTTACCTTCAATTACTATTCCCTGGCTTGGATCTGCGGTTCTTGCGCTTGTTCCGGCTAATGCGTATCTTCAAACTTTCCCGCTATAACAGTGCACTCACTGATTTGGCGGAAGCCATCAGGACCGAGCGCGATTCGTTTACCTCAGCCATGTTTTTGCTGTTGATTTCGTGCTTGCTGTGCTCGTCGTTGATTTATATCGCTGAAGGCCACCTGCAGCCCGAGGTGTTTCCATCGATACCAGCTACGATGAAATGGTATTTGCTGACCATTATCTCCGGCTGGGGTAATGTCGATCCTGTATCGATAATCGGTGTGATTTTGGTAGTACTTACCCAAGTATTGGGTATTGCACTGGCTGCTATCTTGACAGGTGTGGTTGCCACTGCGTACACAACTCAAGTCGAGCGTCGCGAAGTGCTTTACGAGATGCAGATACGTGAAGTGTTAGCTGATGGCGTGGTGACCGAAGAAGAGCGTCTCAAGCTCGAGCAGATGAAAGCGCAGTTTGGTATGAGTGATGAAAAAGTAGAAGCGATAGCCAGACAGGTTCGTGAAGAAAAGGGATTAGCCTGAAAGAACAGAGTGTCGACTTTTAAAAATTCACGGTTCGCGTTTCTTTTCTAAGGTTTGAATAGTTTTAAGTTTCTGAAAACGCTGTTCGGCGTTGTCTTGTGCCAG
The DNA here is from genome assembly GCA_044341985.1 of Burkholderiaceae bacterium. Lineage (GTDB taxonomy): Bacteria > Pseudomonadota > Gammaproteobacteria > Burkholderiales > Burkholderiaceae_D > Pernthalerella. The sequence continues at coordinate 2,605 of JBIIQR010000154.1, read as the reverse complement.
CCAAAAACATGTCTTGGTTGTGTCGTTTTCATTCCGAGGTAAAGCAATTTTGTATTTCTGATTCACTACTGCCGGTAATTCCTGCGCAAAGCGCTGCTGTAAAAATTTCATCCCTGCTTTAAAGTCATTACTGCGTTTTACGCTAAGTGCTCTGTCCACCTCAGCAAGACATTGAAGCATCACTGGTACTTGTAGCTCAGGGCAGTGATTTTGTTTTAAGTAGTACATCTCACTGCACAGCTGAGCGTAGCTGCCTGCGAGTATGCCTAATTCATCTTCACGCGACATCCCGCCGCCGCAATTAGCCAAACACAGCACGAGTGTCATCAACGGTTCCATTGTCGCTTCCCAAAAAGGCCAAAACCTAATGCTGCCAATGTAATTCCAGTGTGCGTTGGATTCAAGTGGTATTGCTCCTTGTTATTTTAATGACAAACCTGTGAGATCAAATTTGATGGCCTTTGGCTCACAATAAGTGCAGGTTTAAATGGGTTGCATTGACGGTAGTCTGCATAGCCTCTATGGTGAACACTGCAGCTCATGAACTTACCGAAAATACTCAGGAGATTTACATGAACAAAGATGCTTTCGACAAAGGCTTGGCCACACGACGTGCGGTACTCGGCGCTGACTATGTTGATAACTCCATTAAAAATGCCGATGATTTCAATATGCCCATGCAAGAACTCGTCACCGAGTATTGCTGGGATGCGATTTGGAATCGTCCCGGTCTAGATCGCAAAACGCGCAGCATGCTGAATTTAGCCATGCTGACAGCACTGAATCGTCCGCATGAATTGAAATTGCATGTGCGTGGCGCAATCAACAATGGCCTGTCCAAAGATGAGATCAAAGAAGTGCTGCTACAGACCGCCATTTATTGCGGCGTACCCGCGGCGATCGATAGCTTCAAGAATGCGAAAGAGATGTTCAAAGAGATGGGGATTTGAGCGTGGACTCAACGACGATTGCATTTATTGGTCTGGGCCAGATGGGTGCGCCGATGGCGCATAACCTGCTCAAGGCGGGTTTTACCGTTGTTGGTCATGATCGTGAGGTGACGGTTGCTGAACAGTTTACTGGTCAGTCCCATTTTCATTGGGCCGACTCCGCTGCTGCTGCCGTAGTAAAGACGGACATCGTTGTGCTGATGCTGCCGGATAGTTCCATCGTCGATCATTTGTTATGGCAAGGAGATGAAGCGCTATCGCGTGTGTTGAACTCTGGTGCACTCATCATCGATATGAGTTCGTCTGATCCCATGCACACTCGTCAAAATGCAGAAAAACTGTCACAGCTAGGTATAGGTTTTATTGACGCCCCGGTGTCAGGTGGTGTGAAGCGCGCTGTCACTGGTTCGCTCGCCATCATGATCGGTGGTGAGGCAGCACATGTTGAGCGCGCCTATACCGTGTTGCAGGCTTTGGGAAAAACACTCACGCATGTGGGACAAGCGGGTGCCGGTCATGCTGTTAAGGCCTTGAATAATTACGTGTCAGCGGCGGGTTTGCTGGCTGTGAGTGAATCCTTATCGGCTGCCATAAAATTTGGCGTTGATCCACATCTGGTCAATCAAGTATTTAATGCGTCAACTGGTAAAAACAATACCACTGAAAACAAAGTCGAAGCCTTTATGTTATCCGATGCATTCAACTCGGGCTTTTCCTTATCGTTGATGAAAAAAGATTTGGAGACAGCCCATCGTTTTATTCAGCAAGTCGATGCGCAATCGGGATTCGCCAGTGATTGTCTGCAGGTTTGGCAAGCGGCAGACAAAGCACTAGGAAAGGGCGCAGATCACACCGAGATGTATCGATTCATCAAAGACTAAGAAATAAGTTACATCACCGCGCCGACCTGCCAGGGGACGAATTCACTTTGTCCATACCCGTGTTGTTCACTCTTGCTAGCCTGGCCGGATGCGGTGGCGATCATCAGTTTGAAAATGTGTTCGCCCATGGTTTGTAGCGAGCTGGTGCCATCGATGATTTCGCCACAATTGATATCGATATCTTCTTGCTGACGCTGCCACAAAGCAGAGTTAGTTGAAAGCTTGAGTGAAGGCGAGGGCGCGCAACCATAGGCACTACCGCGACCGGTAGTAAAGCAAATCAAATTAGCGCCACCTGCGACTTGTCCGGTAGCGCTCACAGGATCGTAACCGGGTGTATCCATGTAAACAAAGCCATGTTCAGTCACAGTCTCAGCATATTCATACACAGCGCGTAGATTACTGGTGCCGCCCTTAGCAACGGCACCGAGTGATTTTTCTAAAATCGTCGTCAGACCACCTGCCTTGTTACCTGGTGAAGGATTATTATCCATCTCACCTTCATTAATGTCGGTGTAGTGTTCCCACCAATGAATGCGATGTACCAATTTCTCACCCACCTCACGGCTAATCGCACGACGAGTGAGTAAATGTTCTGCACCATAAATTTCCGGTGTTTCAGAAAGTATCGCAGTACCACCGTGCTCGACTAACAGATCAACCGCCACACCGAGTGCAGGATTGGCACTAATGCCTGAGTAACCATCCGATCCGCCACACTGCAAGCCAACCGTCAGGTGCGATACATCGCAAGCCACACGTGAACAGTCATTA
>JBIIQR010000153.1:0-4622 GCA_044341985.1 Burkholderiaceae bacterium | reverse complement strand
TTCATGAGCTGTAATCGATATAAATTTTCTATCATGCCATTTTCAATCTCACGCCCCATCGAGCCACGGTCGCGAATCACATCCATCTTGACAGGTATTCGCGTCAGGAGCGTGCCGAAAAAAACGCTAACGATAACAAGCAAAACACCGGTGTAAATAAGGACTCGAGGACGAAACATGTGACTGAAAATTTGTTCAGCCGTCCAGCGGTTGAGCATCGCATGGTCAGTCCAATAGCGCACGAGTCCCCGCGGAGCGCCTATTTTATCCATGACGCTATTACACGCATCAACGCACGCACCACAACCTATGCATTCGTACTGCAAGCCTTTACGGATATCGATACCTGTTGGGCACACTTGCACACACATGGAGCAGTCTATGCAATCACCTAAGGCTTTTGCAGCAGCAGGATCATCTTTGTGTCGTGCCCCACGTGGCTCACCACGACCTGCATCATAAGTAATGATCAAACTATCTTTATCAAACATGGCGCTTTGAAAACGCGCATAAGGACACATGTATTTACAGACTTGTTCACGCATCCAGCCCGCATTGCCATATGTCGCAAAGGAGTAAAACAAGACCCAAAACCATTCCCACGGACCCAACGTCAGGGTAGAGACTTCAGTCGCTAACACCGTAATCGGAGTGAAGTAACCGACAAACGTAAAACCTGTCCACAAAGCTAAGGTGCCCCAAGTCAGGTGCTTGGCTAATTTTCTGGAAAATTTTGCTAGAGAGGCTGGCTGACGATCTAATCGAATGCGTGCGCTACGATCGCCTTCAATTTTCCGTTCTATCCACATGAAAATTTCGGTGTACACCGTCTGCGGGCAAGTAAAGCCACACCAAACACGTCCGAAAATAGCGGTGAATAAAAACAGAGAATAGGCACTGATGATTAACAGCGCAGCAAGATAAATAAAATCCTGCGGCCATAAAACAATGCCAAAGATATAGAACTTACGTGCGCCAAGATCAAACAGTACTGCTTGCCTGTCGTTCCACGAGAACCAGGGCAGACCATAAAAAAGCAATTGGGTGGCCCAGACAAAAAACCAGCGCAGAGTGGCGTATCGCCCTTGTATTTCGCGCGGATAGATTTCTTCCCGCGCTTGATACATTTTGATTACGGCGACTTCTGGTGATGCACTATCCATGGATACCCTTTGCTACTCACTCATTAATACCTACTTATTTACTTGCTGCAGGCAAGGTCGAGTTATTCGACAAGCCCCAAACATAAGCGCTTAACAAATGAACTTTGGCTTCGCCAAGAAATTCTGCAAATGCCGGCATTACATTGTTGCGACCACCACGTATAGTTTCTATGATAGTGGCAACACTACCGCCATACAACCATGTTTTATCCGTTAAATTCGGAGCACCTAAAGCGGCATTACCTTTGCCATCTGCGCCGTGACACGCAGCACATGCGGCAAATTTTTCTTTACCGATAGCTGCCTTAATGGGATCAGATGCTAAATCGGATAACGAGAGAACATAGTGAGCCACATTTTCTATGTCTTTCTCCGTACCTACTGCAGCAGCCATGGGTGGCATGGCACCGTTGCGGCCTTTTAGAATGGTCGTTTTGATTGCATCAGGTTCACCACCATGTAGCCAATCACTATCCGTCAAATTCGGATAGCCTTTGTTACCGCGCGCATCGGAGCCATGACATTGCGCACAGTACGTCAGGAACAAACGCTCTCCAATCGCATGGGCTTGTGTATCAGTTGCCAGCTTCTTCATATCCACTTGCTGATACTTGGCAAACAGCGGGCCATATTCATCATCAGCGAGTTTTAATTCCTCCTCGTATTGACCTTTGGATGCCCAACCCAATTTGCCTGCATAGGTACCTAAGCCCGGATACAGATAGAGATAGGCTAAACCAAACACGATGGTGATATAGAACAGCCACATCCACCAACGCGGCATAGGATTGTTTAACTCTTCCAGACCTTCGTCCCAGGAGTGCCCGGTGGTTTCAACGTGACCATCTTTCGACACGGCTGTTTTGATGGTGGATTGTGACCACAACAACCAAGCACATCCAAACACGGAAATAATCGTCAATACCGTAATGTAGATTCCCCAGAATCCGCTTGTGAAATCAGCCATGATGTGGCTCCTGCGCTTTGGTGTTAAGTGATTCGTCGTCGGCAAAAGGCAGCATCGCTGCCTCATCAAAATCCTGCTTACGTGCACCGCTATACGCCCAAATTACGATGCCGATAAAGGTGCTCATGCAAATCAGCGTAACAACACTGCGCGCATCTGATACCCATTGAATGACGTCCATGATTATCTCCGCGCTTTGATGTGTATACCCAGACCCTGCAGATAAGCTACTAACGCATCCTGTTCTGTTTTTCCTTCTAACTCTTTTGGCGCAGCCGCAATTTGTTCATCGGTATACGGATCACCTAAGCGCTTGAGTGCTTTTAAATGTGAAACCACCGATTGCGGATCCACGGCCGAAGTTGCTAACCAAGGATAGGCTGGCATATTTGATTCAGGCACCAGATCACGCGGATTATTCAAATGCGTGCGATGCCAGTCATCGCTGTAACGACCACCAACTCTGGCCAGATCTGGACCTGTACGTTTAGAGCCCCACTGAAATGGACGGTCGTAAACAAATTCACCGGCTACTGAATAATGGCCATAGCGCTCAGTCTCAGCTCGGAAAGGACGAATCATCTGTGAGTGACAGTTGTAGCAACCCTCACGTATGTAAACATCGCGACCTGCCAAACGCAACGGACTGTAAACCGTCAAACCCGCCACGGGTTCGGTGGTTGATTTTTGGAAGAACAGTGGAACAATTTCAACCAGTCCACCAATACTGACCACCAAAATCACTAGCACTATCAGTAGCCAAGGTTTACGTTCAATTTGATCATGAGTAAATTTCATGGTTCTCTCCTTTACTCAAGCGTGAGCGCCAGTCAGCGCAGGTATACGGGTGTCTACCGGCTTACTGTCAATGACTGTCTTGTAAGTGTTGTAGGCCATGATCAGCATGCCAGCCAAATATAAGAGGCCACCGGAGAGACGTACGACGTAGTAAGGGAAGGTCGCCTTAACGCTTTCAACAAAGGTATAGGTCAGCGTGCCATCGGTATTGACTGCACGCCACATCAATCCTTGCATCACCCCAGCAATCCACATCGAAGCGATGTACAACACGATGCCTATCGTTGCCACCCAGAAGTGAACTTCGATCAGTCGTTTGCTCCACATTTCTGTTTTGCCCGATAAACGCGGCAGCAAATAATAAATAGAACCCATAGACACGAGACCAACCCAGCCAAGCGCACCGGAGTGAACATGGCCTACAGTCCAATCGGTGTAGTGCGACAACGCGTTGACTGTTTTGATCGACATCATCGGACCTTCGAAGGTCGACATGCCGTAGAAGGACAAGGAAACCACCAGGAATTTTAAGATGGGGTCATCACGTAATTTATGCCATGCGCCCGAGAGCGTCATGATGCCGTTGATCATGCCGCCCCAGCTAGGCGCTAAGAGAATCAACGAAAACACCATACCGAGCGACTGCGCCCAATCAGGCAACGCGGTGTAATGCAGATGGTGCGGGCCTGCCCACATATAGGTAAAGATCAAGGCCCAAAAGTGAACGATAGACAGGCGATACGAAAAAACGGGACGCTCAGCTTGTTTTGGAATGAAGTAATACATCATGCCCAAGAAGCCTGCGGTGAGGAAAAAGCCAACGGCATTGTGGCCGTACCACCACTGGATCATGGCATCTTGTACACCGGTGTAAGCTGAATAAGATTTCGTCAGTGTGGCTGGCATCGCTGCCGAATTCACAATATGCAAAATGGCGACCGTCAAAATGAACGCACCATAAAACCAGTTTGCTACATAAATGTGCGAGGTCTTGCGTTTCCACAGCGTGCCAAAGAACACCACCGCATACGAAACCCACACCAGCGCGATCAAAATATCAATCGGCCATTCAAGTTCTGCGTATTCCTTGCCACTGGTAATGCCGAGAGGAAGGGTAATTGCGGCAGCCACAATAACCAGCTGCCAGCCCCAAAAGGTGAACGAGGCCAACGCATCCGAAAATAGACGCACCTGACAGGTTCGTTGCACCACGTAGTAAGACGTTGCAAACAACGCCGAACCACCAAAGGCAAAAATAACTGCGTTAGTGTGTAAGGGCCGTAAGCGACCATATGTCAACCACGCGGTATCAAAATTCAGTGCTGGCCATGCGAGTTGGGCGGCGATAATCACCCCCACTAGCATGCCCACCACCCCCCACACTACGGTCGCAACGGCAAATTGCTTGACGACCTTGTAGTTGTAGTTAAACGCTGTGTCCACAAAGACTCCCTCTGGTATCTGACGAAGATGCCTGAAGGTTACGTTTCAATTGGGCAAATTTCCTTGACTTGAGTCAAATTTGACCAGATGGGAGGGGAACTTGCATTAAGTTATTTCTTGATATGCCCATTTGACTCATCAGTCTCGGGCTGGGCTCTGTCGTCATCCTGAAGTATTCGCATACCAGGACCTTCGAGGTCATCGAACTGACCCCCATCCATCGCACGGAAAAATACCCACAGCGCCGCAAA
>JBIIQR010000283.1:0-3132 GCA_044341985.1 Burkholderiaceae bacterium | reverse complement strand
TGGTTCTTGGTCGTCTAATTCACCGTCTGATAAAGCCCCGAAATGACTATCAACATCTTCTTTTAATATATCGTCGAGATCATCGGCGCTTAATGAATCTTCTAGGAAGGCTTCGGCACTAAAAACGGGATTCGCGCTCATGGAGCTGCTCCTATCGCGGACTATGACCTTTGAAAACCAAGAACCTTCCGTTTTTATGCTGAGACAAATCTGATCTTTTTTTATGGAAAGAAAAAACTCGAACTCAGATCAAAAAACTTCAGAAACTACCTAATTCGTGGGATTGACAAACGCAGATTAGTGCGAGTTGGGTACCATAAAAATTGAAATGCCAAATTGGTCAGTTGGCATTCGTAAAACTCATGTGTAGGTATTTGCTGTAAAAAAAGTGCTGTTTACCGTTGCTTGGGGTTGCAGTAGATCAAGACGGCTGTTTGAATTTGCTGAGGGTTCTTTCGGTAAACTCGTTGTTTGCACTTAAGAATTGCCGTGTTTTCGCTATCCAGATGGAATCGCGACTTTTGGCTGCCCAGGTTTGATGGGGTAACACTCCAGATGCGCTAGCTTTTTGCTGTTAGGGATTGCCAAATGGGTGTTCTCGGCACGAATCGCTAGGCGCCTCTTATAATGCTGTTTATTTCATTGCTGAAACTCTCTGGACATGCACTACATATCAACTCGAGGCCATTCGGCCAGACCTTCTTTTTCCGAGATTTTGCTGGGTGGATTAGCGCCGGATGGCGGCCTTTATCTGCCTTTGACCTATCCAAAAGTGAGCGGCGCTGAGCTGGATGCCTGGCGCTCATTGAGTTATGCCGAGTTGGCTTTTCAGGTATTGCACAAATTTGCGACGGATATTCCTGATGCCGACCTCAAGCAGCTGGCAACGAAGACTTACACTGCTGAGGTCTACCGTAATTGTCGCGCTGATGAAGACGCAAACCGCATAACACCCTTGCGCATCCTGGAAAAATCCAACGGTCAGCAACTTCTTTTGCAGAGCTTATCCAACGGCCCAACTCTGGCCTTTAAAGATATGGCGATGCAATTGTTGGGCAATTTGTTTGAATACACCCTGCAAAAGCAAGGAGCAGAGATAAATATTTTGGGTGCCACCTCAGGCGATACCGGAAGTGCTGCTGAGTACGCCATGCGCGGTAAGCATGGGATTAGGGTATTCATGCTTTCTCCGCATCTTAAGATGAGTGCGTTTCAAACAGCTCAGATGTTTAGTCTGCAGGATCCGAATATTTTCAATATCGCCGTCGATGGCGTGTTTGATGATTGTCAGGATATGGTGAAAGCAGTATCAAATGATTTGGAATTTAAAGCACACCAGAAAATAGGCACCGTCAATTCAATTAATTGGGCGCGAGTAGTTGCGCAAGTTATTTACTATTTCCGTGGGTATTTATCGGCGACTACCTCGAATGATCAGCAGGTGTCATTTACTGTACCGTCTGGAAATTTCGGCAACATATGTGCAGGTCACATCGCGCGCATGATGGGTCTGCCGATCAAAAAACTTATAGTTGCTACGAACGAAAACGATGTGCTACATGAGTTTTTCCAAACCGGTATCTATCGTGTGCGTAAGTCATCTGAGACCTTGCACACCAGTAGTCCGAGTATGGACATTAGTAAGGCCTCTAATTTTGAGCGATTCATTTACGATTTACTCAAAGGTGATACGGATCGCGTGCGCCAGCTTTTTCAAAAAGTAGAGCGAGAAGGTGGGTTTGATCTCTCTGGTAAACCCGGAAGTGATGGTAACGAATTTGTTGGCATTGAACGTTTTGGTTTCTCCTCTGGGAAATCAACGCACGCAGATCGCATAAAAACGATTCAAGACACTGCAGCTCGTTATCAATTAATCGTTGATACCCACACGGCGGATGGCATCAAGGTCGCTCGTGAGCACATTGAACAAGGTGTACCCATGATCGTGCTTGAAACAGCACTACCCGCCAAATTTAATGAAACCATTCGTGATGCGTTGGGTCGTGATGCTGATCGTCCCCCTGGCTTTGAGAACATCGAATCACTGCCGCAACGCTTTGATGTGATGGCAGCTGATGCTGCAGAAATTAAGCGCTATGTTGCCGCCCGAACGGGTTTGTAATTCGATGCCACCATTCCCCGCGCACTGAGACAGAAATTAGCAATAACATGAACACAAAACCACCCATGCTGAGCACCAAAGAGGCACTAGCCTCACTATTAAGCGCTGCCAAGCCGTTAGTCGATGTTGAAACCATTGCGACCATCGATGCGACGGGTCGTGTACTGGCTGAGCATTTGAAGTCGCAATTAAACGTACCTACGATGGACAATACTCAGATGGATGGGTATGCGGTCAGGGCTAGTGATTGCGCTAGCGGCAGCGCGCGGCTAGCCGTCTCGCAGCGTATACCGGCCGGACATGTAGGGCAGCCACTGAATGCGGGTACAGCGGCGAGAATTTTCACAGGTGCGTTAATTCCTGAAGGTGCGGATGCGGTGGTTATGCAGGAGCAGTGTCAGTTTGATGAAGCCAACGGTTCGGTGACAGTCAATCATGCGCCAGCATCAGGTGAATGGGTGCGAAGAGCCGGTGAAGATATACAAGCAGGCAGCATTATTCTTGAGTCGGGTACGCGTTTGCGCGCCCAAGAAATTGGGCTGGCAGCGTCGGTTGGTTTAGCTAGCGTGTCGGTGTTTCGAAAATTACGCGTTGCCGTATTTTTTACCGGTGATGAATTAACTATGCCGGGTGAACCTCTTAAACCGGGCGCGATTTATAACTCGAATCGTTTTATGTTGCGCGGCTTGCTGCAGCAATTAGATTGTGAAGTAACCGATCTGGGTAATGTCCCCGACACGCTTGAGGCTACCCGTCAGGCTCTGCGTCAGGCAAGTAAGGGGCATGATCTTATTGTGACGTCCGGTGGCGTCTCGGTCGGTGAAGAAGATCACATCAAACCTGCGGTGGAAGCCGAAGGTCGACTCAATCTTTGGCAGATTGCAATCAAACCGGGTAAGCCACTCGCGTTTGGTGAAGTGCGCCGAGAAAATGATTCAGCGAATGCTTTTTTCGTTGGCTTGCCCGGCAATCCGGTATCAAGTTTCGTTACTTTTTTATTGTTTGTTCGG
>JBIIQR010000152.1:0-4638 GCA_044341985.1 Burkholderiaceae bacterium | reverse complement strand
CGCATAATTTTGAATCGATGCTCAGCTTCGGGCATGAGATGTTCATCTAGGCCAGGCACGGGTAGGCTGTCCGTCACAATACCCACGTGGCAGCGGTCGTAAGGTAGACCTTCGGTTAATAGTGAGATAGGGTCGCTTTCAAAGACGGCAGCTTCTACATTGCGGTTAATCAGTAATCGCCGTCCGGATTCCCAAACTGAAGCATCGTAATTTTCCAGCTTGCGTTTGCCCACAAACATCCCGTCACGACACGCTAAACCTACTTGATGTCCAGAGAGCTGTAGTAGCCAGGCAACCAGCATCGCTATGTGGTTGCTATAAAGGCTGCCAGACACACCAACGATAGGTATCCTGCCGTGCGTATCATCTTGAAATAAATGACTCAAGATGGCTTCTCCCACAGCGCGTGGCTGACCCTGTGCGGGGTTTAAATGCATTAAGAGGCTGGGGCCTGCATTGACCTCGACGATGGCGCCGCCTTGCTCAGCAAGCGGTTGACGAATATCGCGGCAGACTAAATCGATACCGGCGATATCTAGCCCAATGACTTTGGCCGCCAGAGTGCAGATATGAGCTACGTCGGGATGCAAGTCATCGGTGCAATCAATCGCATGATTTCCATTCGCCGATACTAAGACTCGACGGCCGGTTTCGGGAACGGAATCTGGTCCCATACCCTGACGCTCTAAATTAGCCAGCACGACGCTACGTAGTTGAATAGTTTCGAGCGGGTGGATGTCTGATTTTCCCCGGCGAGGGTCACTATTGATCTGGCTATCGACTAATTGCTGAACCGACGACTGGCCATCGCCGACTATCCAGGCCGCTTCGCCCCGGCATGCGGCAACGACGTTACCGCCGACGACTAATACGCGGTGTTCGTCACCAGCGATGTAGTTTTCTATGATGACGTCGCTGCCTTCTGCTTTGGCCAAATGCCAGGCTTTTTCAATTTCTGCACGCTGAGACAAGTTGACCATGACCCCGCGGCCGCGATTGCCATCGGATGGTTTAACGACTACCGGCAGGCCCAAATCTTCGGCGACGCTCCAAGCATCGTGGATACTTTCCGCCAACTCGCCTGTGGGTACAGGGATGCCGCAACTTTTGAGCAGTTCTTTGGTTAAATCTTTATTGCCCGCGATTCCTTCGGCAATGGCGCTGGTGAGATCAGTTTCTGCCGTCCAGATGCGTATCTGACGCGCGCCATAGCCGAGCTGAACTAGGTTGCCTTCATTTAAACGTATGTGCGGTATTTTTCGTTTGGTCGCGCACTTGACGATATGCGCAGTGCTGGGCCCAAGATAACGGACATCGATGTAGTAGCGGATTTCGTTGACGGCAGGGTTGATGTCGAATGGCTGATTGTTAAGTACGGCATGCAGCAATTCATGGCCAGCTTTCAGAGCGACCCGACCGATTTTTTCATTAGGTACTCGAAATACCATGCGATACAAGCCCGAGCGTATGGTTTCTCGGGTTTGACCAAAGCCGGCTTCTAATCCGGCGGCTTCTAATAGTTCGATGACGATGTGCTCGAGTACGTGCCCCATCCACGTGCCTTCGCGCAAGCGCAGAAGAAAGCCACCCGGCACTCCAGGGCTGCAGAAATGTGTGCCTAAAGAGGGTAGGACATCGAGCAAACGGTCGACAAAGCCGGGAATTCGGTTACTGGGCCATTCTTCCAGGATGCCTAGATCGAGCCAGGCTTCCAGTACCTCGGTATAGGTCCACATATTGGGACCCTTGAGGTAGGTGATTTTTACGATCTCCAATCCCAGCGGTGAGGGAGGGGTAAGGGCGTCTTTATTGGGGGCGTTCATATAGAGCTAGGGCCGGACACAAGGTAATATAGAGGGCTTATTGGACGGGCAGGCTGACTTAGGCGACAATCCGTGTTGCTAATGAAATCAGCTAAGTCGTACCAACGTGCGGAAACCGAGACTGATATTTTGCGACACCACGGAATTTCACTGCCTTAAAAACTCCAACCCATGCCGCCAAGCGCTTCATCCATTCCGGTTCCTGACTCACTCGCTGTGCAAACGGCTACGCTTCGTTCAAAGCCAGAGCTTCATGAAGGTGAGACCGTTCTTGCCACGATGGAGCCGGATCTAGACGCAGAGATGCGCTTTGTTAGCAGCCGCGTTTTACTAACCAATCAGCGAATGATAAGCGATTCAGCTGGTGGAGGGTGGATCAGCTGGACCTTGCAGCCCGGGATGAAGCTTGAGCACACCGACCATGCGGGTGTGGGTACCTTGTCATTGCACGATGCACAAAGCTGTTTGGCGCGTTGGCGATTTACCTTAGAGCAGGAAGTCGGCGCGATACGCCTGTTGCGCCAGTACGAACGCCTTGAAGCCAGCCAGTCTGGTCAGGTTATTTCCGTGGATGAGGGCGTCGCGCTGTGCCCGAGCTGCCAGTCGCCGCTACCGGATGAAACAGAAGAGTGCCCAACCTGCCATCGGGAACTGCTCGAGCCGGTGTCGACGTGGGTCTTGTTTCGCCTGTGGCGTTTTGCCAAGCCCTACAAAATGCAGTTATTACTGGGGTTTTTCCTCACCCTGGCCGCGACGGCTGCGACCCTGGTGCCGCCTTACCTGTCCATGCCATTGATGGACGAGATCCTGATCCCGACCCACACCGGTGAGCAAATCGATACGCATGATGTACTCATTTATCTGTCGGGTCTGTTGGCCGCCGCACTCACTGCATGGATTTTGGGTTGGTGGCGAACGTATTTGCTAGCGCTGGTCTCTGAACGCATTGGCGCGCATTTGCGAACTGCGACCTTCGATCATCTGATGCAGCTTAGTTTGGAATATTTTGGTGCCAAACGTACCGGTGATCTGATCGCACGCATTGGCAATGAATCCGATCGCATCTGTGTGTTCCTTTCACTGCATGCACTCGATTTCGCCACCGACGTGCTGCTGCTCATCATGACCGCCGTGATTCTGTTTTCTATTAATCCCTGGCTGACGATTGTTACGTTATTACCCTTACCTCTAATTGCGTGGATGATTCACTCGGTACGCGATCGTTTACGTACGGGCTTTGAGAAAATTGATCGTATCTGGGGCGATGTCACGAATGTGCTGGCCGATACCATTCCTGGTATTCGCGTCGTCAAAGCGTTTGCTCAAGAGTCGCGTGAATCGCAGCGCTTTCGCGATGCTAACCATCACAATCTAACGGTCAACGACAAACTTAATCGCACCTGGAGTTTGTTCGCGCCGACAGTCACTATGCTGACGGAAGTTGGTTTACTCGTGGTGTGGGGTTTTGGTATTTGGTTGGTCATGCATCACGGTGTGACGGTCGGTGTGCTCGTGGCATTTATTGCCTACATCGGGCGCTTTTATGGTCGGCTAGATTCCATGAGTCGTATTGTGTCGCACACACAAAAAGCAGCAGCGGGTGCTAAACGAATTTTTGATATTCTGGATCACAGCTCGAGCGTTCCCGAACCAACTAATCCAATCAGAGTTAAGCGTGTTGAAGGTGCCATTTCGATTCGCGATGTGAGCTTCAGGCATGGTAGTCGTCGCATCCTTGAAGGTATCAGTCTCGATATCAAACCCGGTGAAATGATCGGCTTGGTGGGGCATAGTGGTTCGGGTAAAAGTACCTTAATCAATCTCATTTGCCGTTTTTACGATGTGAATGAAGGTGGTATACATGTGGACGGCGTCGATGTGCGTCGCTATGCGGTAGCAGATTACCGTCGCCACATCGGATTAGTGCTACAAGAGCCATTCCTGTTTCACGGCACCATCGCAGAAAATATCTCCTACGGCAAACCGGACGCAACACGAGAAGAAGTTGTGGCTGCCGCTCGCGCAGCACATGCGCATGAATTTATTTTGCGCCTGCGTCATGGTTACGATTCTATTGTTGGTGAGCGCGGGCAGGGTTTGTCAGGTGGTGAGCGTCAACGTATTTCGATTGCACGTGCATTGCTGATTAATCCTCGCATACTGATGCTGGATGAAGCGACCTCCAGCGTAGATACAGCTACCGAAAAAGAAATTCAAAAAGCCTTGGATAACTTGGTACAAGGTCGAACCACCATCGCTATTGCACACCGATTGTCGACGTTGCGCCGAGCAGATCGTTTAGTGGTGCTGGATCGCGGTGAAATTGTCGAAGTTGGTTCGCACGATCAGTTAATCGCAGCGCGCGGTGCCTATTGGCGACTATACGAAGCGCAAGCACGCAATGTGGATACCGAAGATAAAGAACCACCGCGTCTGCATATTCCATTGACCAAGGTGACATCGTGATAGATGAGGACGGCGGTAAACCCTTTCGCTCCGATGTGCATCAGTTGCTGAAAGACGCCCATGGCAGTTTGGTGTTTATTGATGAGCAGGGACATCACCACGTTGGCGTCATACCCGTTCAGGCCTTTCCTATCGATTCGCCCGGTGAGCACTTGTCAGTAGTTAGTACTGAAGGTCATGAGCTGGCATTTATTCCTGCGTTATCTGATCTCGATGCGGAAACGCGTAAGTTTGTTTTGGAAGAAATTGCTCAGCGAGAGTTTATTCCCGTGATAGAGCGAATTATTTCAGTAACTACCTTTTCAACGCCGACCACGTGGTCGGTGCGTACCGACCGGGGCGTCAGTAG
>JBIIQR010000151.1:0-4643 GCA_044341985.1 Burkholderiaceae bacterium | reverse complement strand
AGTGCGTAATTGCATGACTACAAAGGAAAATAATCTAAAGAGCAGTGGAATTTAGTCATGAATGATGCTGTGCGTGACAAAGTGTTTCCGGTTTCGTATTTTCAAAATGTACTCTTTAAAAAACTTGTCTTGCCGAATAAATGCTGGTAGTTAAGACTCTTGAGGTAAGTACAAAAGCATAAACATAAAAATAATTATCTAAAAATTAAATCATTGAGTCATTTCAATTAGAAAAGTATTTATCAATGAGTTAACTGCATACTTTCTTCGCCCTTGGATAATATCCTCACTGACTTCCAAACTACGTTCCAAATCAATTAGTTGAAATGATTTCTTCATCGGAGACCTCAATATGAAAATCAAAACACTGTCCCGGATTTTCGCGGGTGCGCTAACCGCGCTAGCTGTAACAGGTGCGCTCGCCCAGAGCAAACCGACCGAGCTGAAAGTCGGCATCACGACTTTTCTTTCTGGTCCTGCGTCAGTGTTTGGAGTCCCAGGGATGGCAGCGGCTGATCTATACATTGAACAGCTGAATGCCGCTGGTGGCATTAACGGTGTGAAGATTGTCCCAACCTACATTGATGAAGGCGTGGGTGCAGACAAACTCTTATCGGAATATCGTCGCGTGGTTCAGGAAACAGGTACTAAAGTGATGCTATCTGCCGTCTCTAGCGGTAACTGCAACATCATTGCACCCGTAGCTGAAGATCTAAAAGTGCTGAATATTTTGTGGGACTGCGGCACTGAAAAAGTTCTCGAAGAAAAGCGCTATCGTTATGTAACGCGAACGCAAGCCAATGCCACCATCGAGATGTTGTCGACTGTTTTGTATCTGTTGAAAACCAAACCGGACATCAAAACTATCGCCGTAATGAATCAAGATTACGCATGGGGACGTGATTCTTGGGAATTGTTCCGTAATGCCTTACTCGCGCTCAAACCAGACGTAAAAATCGTCGCTGAGTTGTTTCCAAAATTTGGCGCAACCGATTACTCGACCGAGATTAGTCGTTTGCAGGCATTGCGTCCCGATGTAATCTTATCGACATCGTGGGGCGGCGATTTGGACACGTTCGTGCGTCAAGCCTCACAACGCGGCTTGATGAAGTCATCGCTGTTGGTTTTACCTCTGGCTGAGAGTTCACTCGAGCGTTTGGGCACTGCTTTACCCGATGGTGTAATCGTTGGCGCACGCGGTGATCACTACTTCCTTCACCCGCAATATAAAGATGAGCCTAAGCTGAAAAACTTCACCAAGAAGTTTCAGGAAAAAACGGGGGCTTATCCTATCTATCCCGTGTTTCACATGGTGCAAGCGCTGGATGGCTTAGTTGCGGGCTACCAAAAAGCTATCAAGGTAAACAAAGGTCAATGGCCTTCCACGGAACAAGTGGCCGATGCTATGCGTGGCCTTGAGTTCCGCGGTTTGACTGGCGTAGTGAAGATCCGTGAAGACGGTCAAGGCTTGGAAGATCAGCTGTTGGGCGTAACGCGTAAAGTGGCAGGCTACAATTTTCCTGTCTTAGAAAAAATTATGATTTATCCGGCTGATTTAATCAGCACACCCGTTGGTCAAAAATCACCTGAGTGGGTCAAGACAATTAAACCTGAATTGATCAACAACCCACGCTTCAAACAGCTCAACTGATGTAGTCGGTAGTAATCACTGTTCTGCCATGCCGACGTTGGCGTGGCAGAACGTATTGAATTTTTTCTGACGGTATTTGAAAGACGGCTATGTCGCAGGACATTTATATTTTGGCGGTGTTGGACGGCTTGTCCTACGCCGCTTTGCTTTTTCTGGTTGCGCTGGGCATGACACTCGTGTTTGGCGTGATGAATATTGTGAACATGGCGCACGGAAGTTTTTATGCGCTTGGCGGCTACATGGCTGCCACGCTAGGGCTTTGGGCTACCGCCCATGGTGCTTCTCCGGCCTGGTCATTTTTGATACTTCCGCTAGCAGCAATCATCGTTGGTTGCGTCTTCGGTGCACTGATGGAAACCTCCTTGATGCAGCACATCTATAACAAGGATCCGATTCTTCAATTGCTGATTACCTTTTCAGCTTTCATGATTTTTGAAGATTTGCAGCGTTTGGTGTGGGGTACGCAACCTTACTTTGTCTCCGATATCGTTAACTACTTAGGCACCGCAGATATTTTAGGTATCACCTATACACGCTACCAATTAATGGTAGTACCGGGTGTTGCTTTAGTCGTGTTCGTTGCCTTGCGCAGCTTCTTGAAATTGACCAGCATAGGTCGGCAGATCGTCGCTGTATCGCATAACCGCGAAATATCAACAGCGCTAGGCATTAATGTAAAGCGTATATCGCTACTCACATTTGTGGTCGGTTCTATTCTTGGCGCATTAGCTGGCGCGTTAGCTTCGCCTACCGTCTCGTGGGTACCGGGTATAGGTGGTGAAATGATTGTTTTATCGTTTGCGGTGGTAGCAACTGCTGGTCTGGGTCAAATCGAGGGGGCGTTAGTTGCTGCGATTTTGATTGGGTTAGCGCGATCATTTACTGTCTATTTGCTCCCTGAACTCGAAGTCTTAATTCCTTTCCTGATCATGGTGCTGGTATTGCTGTTCAGGCCGCAGGGTCTATTCTCTGTCGCGCAGTCAAGGAGAGTGTGATGAACCGCGCGAAAATTGTCGTCATCTTATTAGCGCTCGTCGCTTTGCTTCTACCCGTTGCTTTGCCCTGGATTAAAACACCTTTAATTCTGGGTACGGCATTTGGTATTGCTGCACTTGGTATCTCCATTTTAATCATCTCAGGGCAGATTTCATTTGGTCATGCGATGTTTGTGTGTGCCGGTGGTTATGCGGTCGCATTCGTATCACGACAATGGACCCACCTAGATAGCGCCTGGCTGCTAGTGGTTGGTGCCGGATCGGGAGTAATACTCGGTATCGTTGTGGGTTCATTTGTGGTTCGTTATCGCGCCATTTTCTTTGGCATGCTGAATTTAGCTTTATCCATGGTCTTGTTCGCAGCGTTGGGTAAGTTTTTTAATCTAACGGGTGGTACCGATGGTTTACGTCTGGAACGTGCACCCTTTTTTGGTATGAATCTCGAACGCGATGCCTTTGAAAGTGTGTTGTTGGTGGTTGGTGTCGTGCTGGCGTTGCTCTCTGGCTGGTTAGTGCAACGGTACTTGCGATCTGTGGCCGGTCAGGCGCTTGCCGCGATTAAAACTAACGAAACACGTCTTGAGTATGTCGGCATCTCGGCCTATCAAACGCTTTGGATTGGCTACATCATCTCGGCCACGCTGTGCGGGTTGTCGGGCGCGATCTTCGCCATTGCGCAAGGTTTGGTCACTCCTGAAATGGGTTACTGGGTTCGTTCCGGTGAAATTGTATTCGTCGCTATTTTGGGTGGCGTAGGACATCCTGTAGGTGCATTCATCGGTGCGGGGATTTTTGAGTTTGTTAAATTATTTGCAGCCGCCTATCTCACCGGTGCCTGGCAGATGGTGTTAGGTTTTGTGTTGATTGCGATGGTATTTCTGGCTCCGCGCGGAATTTCCGCCATGCTTGAGCAGCGAACTACGTCGAAGCGGGAGGATGTATGAGTACACCGCTATTACAAACAAAAGATCTGCAGCTGGCTTTCGGCGCTGTGGTGGTTGCGGACCATATTGATTTTTCGCTGACTGAGGGCGAACGCTTAGCGGTGATCGGACAAAATGGTGCCGGCAAAACGACGTTCATCAATATATGCACCGGCTTGATCAGACCAGAGGCAGGTCGCGTTTTCTTTGAAGGTAAAGACGTTACTGAACTCTCTCCCCGTGCGATTGCGCTGCGCGGCATGGTGCGCTCTTTCCAACTGCCGCAACTATTTACAGAACACACCGTACGCGACTGTATTCGCATTGCTGCGGCGGGTAAGCGAAACCGTCTTGGTCTGTGGACACCCTTAGCAAAGGCGGTTGATGACGACGAGGTAGCACGCATATTAACGATGGTGGGTTTAGATAAACGTGCCGACGAATTGTCGGGTGCCTTACCCGAAGGTCAGCGTAAATTGCTGGATATCGCGATGGCGCTGATTATGAAACCGCGTTTGCTTATTCTTGATGAGCCGACCTCAGGTGTGTCGTCAGATGAAAAACACGGCTTGATGAAGACCATCATGAATGCGTTAGACGCACAAAAAGTAACCGCCATTTTTGTCGAACATGATGTGGATATCGTTTCACAGTATTCCACTCGCGTCGCTGCATGGATAGCTGGTCGCATTGCAGCGGATGGCACACCAGAAAAAGTGTTGGCCGATCCTGAAATCCGCAAAAACGTGATCGGAGAGTGACATGTTAAAAATCGATAACGCTAGCGCGCGTATTGCAGGGATTACCGTATTGCGCGACATAACAACGGAATTTAAACCGGGACAGTTACTTGCTGTAGTAGGTCGCAATGGTGCTGGCAAGACTACGCTACTACGAGCCATCATGGGCTTGTTGCCACTTTCATCCGGCAGCATTTCAATTGAAGGCCATGATCTAAGCAAAATTCCTGGACACCGTCGCACGGAGTTTGGGATTGGCTACGCTCCAGAAGATCGCGCGATGTTTCCAACGTTTACGGTGGAAGAAAATCTACGACTCTCGTGCGAAGTATTA
>JBIIQR010000150.1:0-4647 GCA_044341985.1 Burkholderiaceae bacterium | reverse complement strand
CATAAACTGAGCGGAACGTTTTGCACGCTCAGGTTGTACATCTGCACAAAATGCATAGTCACGAGTGAAGCTTCCTTTTTCTTCGCCGATAGTACAGTTATGTACATGCACGTGTTCACCAGCGTGAATAGGTTTGCTAGCAAAGCCAATGATCTGGTTGTAACGACGTATCGGTGCGCCCGTGGCGATATCGCGTGCAGCGACCTTATGACCTGCAGGGATCAAGCCTTTGACTTTCGCTTGTTCGACTTGGGTCCCGCCAATTAACTGTTGACGTGCAATCAGTACATCATCTTGCGCATGTAAGCGTATAAATGGAACGTTGTTTGTGATGGAGCCAGACATACATGTGTCCTTATTATTTTAATCTCGTCAGTGATGAGAATCGTTAGAAATGACACCTCAGCGAGTACGGCGTGGCATGAGTGCGTCTGCTTCGTTTTTAAAAAGTTTGATTAGTGTGATTCGCGCGGTACATCCGCACCGCTGCCACCCACCAGAAAATCTAAATCAGCCCCCAAGTGTGCTTGCTGCACATGATCCACATACAGTTTCACATAGCCACGTTCAGGTTTGGCTGGTGCTTTCCAGGATGATTTGCGTTTGTCAAGTTCTGCATCGCTGACATCTAAATGCAAGCGGCGCGCCGGCACATCCAGTTCGATCATGTCGCCGTTTTGCACTAAGGCGAGTGGTCCGCCTACGCTCGCTTCAGGAGACACATGCAGCACGACGGTGCCATAGGCTGTACCACTCATGCGCGCATCAGAAATGCGCACCATGTCCGTAATCCCTTTTTTCAATACTTTTTTCGGCAGCGCCATGTTGCCGACTTCAGCCATGCCGGGATAACCCACGGGGCCACAATTTTTTAGCACCATGATGCAGTGTTCATCGATGTCGAGATTATCGTCATCAATGCGTAAGCGAAAATCTTCCGTATCTTCGAATACCACTGCGCGACCACGGTGCTTGAGTAAATGTGGTGATGAAGCTGAGGGTTTGATCACCGCGCCATTCGGAGCGAGATTACCTTTCAATACAGCAATACCAGCAGCCGGTTTGAACGGTTGATCAAACGCTGTAATTACATCGCGGTTGTAGCAGGGCGCATCTTTGATGTTCTCACCCAGTGTCTTACCGTTTACCGTGAGTGCATCTTGATGTAGTTCGTGTGCGATTTCTTTCATCAAGGCGGGCAATCCACCCGCATAATAAAAATCTTCCATCAGGTACTTACCTGAAGGCTGTAGATTCAATAGACAAGGTAACTCACTCGCTAGGTCATCCCAATCTTTCAGTGTGAGTGGCACGCCGATACGACCTGCCATCGCCAGTAAGTGAACGACGGCGTTGGTCGACCCACCAATTGCTGCATTGACCTTAATTGCATTTTCAAAGGCTTGGCGTGTCATGATTTTGTCCATGGTGAGATTGTCTTTCACCATCTGAACAATACGACGACCCGTGAATTGCGCTAATCGATTACGTCGTCCATCGACCGCTGGTATCGCTGCATTTTCTGGTAGCGACATACCTAAGGACTCAACCATACTTGCCATCGTTGATGCCGTGCCCATGGTCATGCAATGGCCATGCGAGCGATTCATGCACGATTCAGCTTCAGTAAATTCTTCTTGCGACATAGTGCCTGCACGGACCATTTCCGACATCATCCATACACCAGTGCCCGAGCCTATATCTTGACCGCGGAATTTACCATTCAACATAGGGCCGCCCGAAAGGCCAATCGTCGGTAAATTGCAGCTAGCCGCACCCATCATCAATGCAGGAGTTGTTTTGTCGCAGCCCATCAATAGCACCACACCATCAATAGGATTGCCGCGTATCGATTCTTCTACATCCATGCTGGCCAAATTACGAAACAACATCGCGGTCGGACGCAACTGCGCTTCACCTAGTGACATGACTGGAAATTCCAAAGGAAAGCCACCGGCTTCATACACACCGCGTTTGACGTACTCAACCAATGTACGGAAATGACTGTTGCATGAAGTGAGATCAGAAAACGTATTACAAATACCGATGACAGGCCGACCATCGAATTGATCATGCGGATGACCGGAAGCTTTGGTCCAACTGCGGTGCAAGAAACCATCTTTATCCGGTTTACCAAACCATGCTTGGCTACGAAGCTTATTTTTTTTATCACTCATGATGTGTGGGTATCCTGATCTTATTTTAGGAAGTGGAAAGTGTTTTTTTTAATTCAGGAGGATTCGTAAAATTTTTACGGAAATAATCATCCGAGCTATCAGCGTGTTTGATACCCGCTAATTTAATCGCATCATCATCGACTTTGTGTAGTGGTGTGTATTGCGGGTGGTGATGTTCGAGGTAGGGATTGTTGCGCGCCGCGTTATAGCAAAACAGAACCGTCCAGCGTCGATTCTCTGAGCGATTTTGATCTGAGCGATGCATCACGTTAGCATGAAAAAATAAGCCATCACCGGGCTCCATTTCTGCGTAGACTAATTCTAAGCTTTTGAGCATTTCTTCAACGCGACGCGGATCAGCACCGACTTGCTGACCAGGCAGCACACCGTGTTCCACCCGACCGGCATGATGCGATCCGCGGATCACTTGCAAACAGCCATTTTCACGGGTGGTTTTATCTAAGGCCACCATCACACTCGCCATGTAAGGAAATACGCAGCCGTTGTGATACCAGTAGCCGTAATCTTGATGCCATTCCCATGCACCACCATCGCGTGGTTCTTTCGCTGTTAATTTTGAGTGGTAGTGATACACCTCACCACCGAGCATCTCTTCCATCGTATCGACTACACGGTGTGAGCGCGCGGCTAGTCCATACACGCTATCGCCGGGATGGTTCCAGGTCGCCATGCGCGTAGCCTTACCTGAGGCATCGTTACGATCATACAAACTGGCGTGGAGTTGCGGGTCCGTTTCAATCGCACCGCGTAGCAGCCCAATTTCTTCGGTATCAAACAGTGAACGGATTAGCACAAAGCCATCGCGCTCGTACGCTGCACGCTGTTCGGGCGTGAATAGTGAAGCCATGCTCGTCTCCTGTTGTAATGGATATTTTGGATTTTCAAGGCATTCAGGCTGTCAGCTTACCTTGTTTGATGCGGCTTGAGAATTTGTGTGAACATCCCTTTTTGAATTACAAACTAGACGCCCAAGTGCGGTCGTATGATTACCAAAAACAGAACAGGCGAGACCATGAGCTCATATCACTCCGATAGTTTCACTAATGCTAAACAACAGGCGGCGGCGGGCTTTCTGCATGACCTCTGGACCCGCAAAGATCGTTGTGCTGCACTGCCAGATGATCAGCGTCCGGCTGACCGTGGTCAGGGCTATGCGGTTCAGGCGGCCTTTGCAAAAATACATGGTTCGCCCGTCTCTGGCTGGAAGATCGCTGCCACGAGCGTAGATGGTCAGCGCCACATAGGTGTCGATGGCCCGCTAGCCGGGCGCATCTATCACGATCGTATGCTGGCTGTGGATGCGAATGTTTCCTTAAAATCTAATCTCATGCATGTCGCAGAAATTGAATTTGCCTTCAGTTTTGCAACGACTCTCTCGCCACGCGCGCAACCGTATACCGTGGATGAGGTGCTGGCCGCTGTAGCTGCGGTCCATCCATCGATAGAAATACCCGATTCGCGCTACGCTGATTTTGTAACGGTGGGCGCACCTCAGCTCATCGCTGATAATGCCTGTGCCTGCTATTTTATTTTGGGTCAGGCAGCAACTGATTGGAAAACATTCGACTATCTCAATCAATCGATTCACGTCACTTTAAATGGTGAGGCCATCGATTCGGGTTACGGTCGTAATGTCTTGGGCGATCCACGCGTGGCGCTGACCTGGATAATTAATGAGCTAACGAGTCTGGGTATCGCGATGGAGGTGGGGCAGTTTGTGACTACCGGTACGTGCCGCGTACCTGTCAAGGTTAATCCCGGCGATGAAGTCAGCGCCGATTTTGGCGTGCTCGGACAAGTCAGTTGCCGCTTCTCTGACTAATGAATACTGGCAAAGACTAATAATTTTTACTGAAAACGAGACACGATGTCTACCTCATCTTCACCTGTTAATTTAGACGCTGTGATCATTGGCGCCGGTTTTTCCGGCATGTATCAGCTCTTGTCGCTGCGCGACAAACTTGGGTTGTCCGCCAGAGTATTAGAAGCAGCGGGCGGCGTGGGTGGTACGTGGTACTGGAATCGCTATCCCGGTGCGCGTTGCGATTCAGAGAGTCATTCCTATTCTTACTATTTTTCTAAAGAGCTGTTACAGGAATGGAATTGGACTGAACGCTATCCTCAGCAACCTGAAATCATGCGCTATTTAAATCACGTCGCCGATCGTTTTGATTTGCGCCGTGATATTCAATTAGATACACGCGTTAAGTCCGCGCACTACGAAGCACAACATAATCGCTGGCATGTCACGACCGAAGCAGGCGAAATTTTTCAATGTACGTATTTAATAACCGCGGTCGGTTGTTTGTCATCAGCCAATGTACCTAAGATCGATGGGCTGAATGATTTTGCTGGTGATTGGTATCACACTGGGCAATGGCCTCATGAAGGCGTTGATTTTTCTGGTAAGCGTGTCGGTGTGGTAGGCACCGGCTCTACAGGTATTCAA
>JBIIQR010000149.1:0-4682 GCA_044341985.1 Burkholderiaceae bacterium | reverse complement strand
TACACGTACACGTTCGGATATTGAATACGCCGTTGCTTATGGTCCTTTTAAAGCTCAGGGCGAATTTTTCCAGATTGGCTATTCGGATACCACCGGAACTAATGCAGGCTCGAATGCTGTGAAAATGAATTACAACCAACTGCTGTGGAACATCACTGGCGAATCGCATAACTACAGTAACTCTGCAGGTACCTTTGGTTGGATTAAGCCAAACAGCAAATTTACCTCTAATGGTGGTTTGGGTGCGTGGCAGGTGGGTATTCGTTTGAGTGACTTTGATGGTTCAGACTTCACGCAAGCCTCTGGAAAAACAACCAAAGCAACCTCAATGTCCTATGGCTTAAATTGGTATGTAAACGACAATGTTCGTTTCATGTTGAACTACGTTGAGACCAAGTATAACGATCCGGTATTGGTATCAGGGACAATTGCTTCTGGTGTGCAATTGGATAAAATCAAAGCCATCATGCTGCGTAGTCAGATCTCGTTCTAATGCGTTGTAAGTAATCTCCAATCCGTTAAGGATGCTTTATACGCCCCCTCGGGGGCGTTTTTTTTGGCCTTAGTCAAAGTAAATTTATGTCAAACGAAGCGCCATCAGAATTTCAAATAACGCAGAGTGGATTTGTTTGGGGCTATTCCCTCGATGGTGCAGGTAATACACAGGTAATCAACGCCAGTAATTTGAAAACGGCACTGCAAACTGTTCCTGATGTATCGAATCAGAGTTTTCTCTGGCTTCATTTCAATCTTAGTCAAGCATCAACCGAGCGTTGGTTGAGTGAAAATACGGCATTACCTCCAGAATTTTTCGAGGCGTTACATATTGGTTCGCGTTCAACGCGAGTTGAAGTGATTGACGATAGCTTGATTGCGGTCGTCAATGATGTGTTGCATGGTTTTTCATTTGATCCTTCTGAAATTTCTACCCTGTGGTTGTCAGTAACTCCCCGCTTAGTGATCAGCGCACGTCGTAAGCCGCTCAAATCAGTGGATAGATTGAGGCATGCTGTTCATAACGGCGCAAAGATTACGAGTTCGGTCGAGCTGCTAACGCACTTACTCCGCGATCAGGCGGATGTTTTGATGGGCATAGTGCGGGATGCGGTAGCTAAGGTGGATAAGATTGAAGATGATTTGCTGGCAGGACGTTTAAACCATAAGCGCGAAAATCTCGGCGCCTTGCGCCGCGTCTTGGTGCGATTACAGCGTTTAATGGCGCCCGAGCCGGCCGCACTATTTCGTTTGCTTCAGCGACCGCCTGTGTGGATTCCTGAGGATGATTTGCAGGACATACGTCAATCGAGTGAAGAGTTCTCGGCGGTACTGATAGACATGGCATCGCTACAAGAGCGAATTAAATTATTGCAAGAAGAGATTGCGGCGATGATTAGCGAAAAAAGTAGTCGCAGTCTTTTCACGCTGACTATCGTGACCGTACTTGCGCTACCGATTAATTTAGTCGCGGGTTTGTTTGGTATGAATGTGGGCGGTATTCCACTAGCTGCTGATGAATCTGGATTTTGGGTGATCGTGTGCGTGCTGGCAGCGATTACTACAACGGCGATTTGGCTTATTTTGAGACGTGGCAGTGATAACTGATATTGACTAGAGT
Organism: Burkholderiaceae bacterium; assembly: GCA_044341985.1. Lineage (GTDB taxonomy): Bacteria > Pseudomonadota > Gammaproteobacteria > Burkholderiales > Burkholderiaceae_D > Pernthalerella. The sequence goes on along the minus strand of JBIIQR010000149.1, from coordinate 3,067 downwards.
TCTCAAGCGGTAGAACGTATGGTGGAGTTTTTAGATTTATTAGGAGCTTGCTGGATCAAGATTCAGGCCGGTTTCTCTCTGGTGTCTGATAGCCAAAACTAGTATTGTGTTTTTGTGCTGCTCATAGCTATACAGTGCCACGTAACCAGATTTGCCTCTTGAAATCACTAGTTCACGCAAAAAATCGTCTACCGCACGACCAATCAGAGGATGTCGTTCCAAGAGCATGACAGCCTCTTCAATTAATCCGATGGTGTCGAGCGCTGCTGTTGGATTTGATTCCAGCAAAAAATCCGTCAATCTCAATAAATCATTGACAGCTTGCTTTGCGTAGATAATTTTTACCAAGATTTAAGCTTGAGCGCAGATTTTTTTTTGCCAGCAATGCGATCGCGTAGATGCTTATGAACGTCCTTTGCCTCGTAACCTGTGCCAGATTTAATGGCCTGTTTTCTGGCGGCAGTAGCTTCCGCAATGAAGGCGCGACGGAGCTCAGCATTATGAGCTGCCTGTCTGATTGCTTCGACCATAAAAGCATGAGGACTTAATCCTAAGACTGCAGCAGCTTTAGTCGCTTGTTCCTTGAGGTCATCGGGTAATTTAAGTGAAGTGGTTGCCATCTGACCCTTTCGTTCAATCAGTATTGGTGTTACCTAAGTAGTACCCAATTTAACCTATTGAAAAATTGGTGTCAATTAAGGTTGTGTAGTTAAGCTCAGCCAAACCGCAGGAATGAAATAACTCAAGGTCGATTGCATTTGGTTAGTTGGCTACAATCAATCTTTTATTATTAAATTCCGAAACTTCATGCGCTTACTATCCGCTGGGCTAATCGCTCTTTTCATTTTGTCAGGTTGTAGCACGCTGCCGCCTGCAACCCAGACTTCGTCGAAACCATCGAGCGACACCAGCTCGACCACCGATTCCAGCTCACAGAGCGCATCTGAGGCTACTTCAAAGCCAGAGCCACCCGCTGCAAGCACCCAGCCTGAGGTATCAGTCACCCCGCCGCCACAGCCAACCCAAAGCCCTGTGGTGGTACCTAAAGCGCTGAAGATAGGGCTAGCGTTAGGCGGAGGTGCTGCACGTGGTTTTGCGCACATTGGCGTTATTAAAGTGTTGGAGGCGAATGGTATCGTGCCCGATATTGTGGTGGGTACTAGTGCGGGTAGTTTGGTGGGTGCGCTTTATGCCGCCGGTAACAACGGCATGGCATTGCAAAAACTAGCGATGGAGATGGATGAGGCAGCCATCTCTGATTGGTCGGTGCCATTTTTTTCCAATTCCACCGGCGTGTTGAAAGGTGAGGGTGTGCAGCAGTATGTGAATCGCGCTGTGCACAATCAACCGATTGAAAAGTTACGTATGCAATTCGGTGCTGTTGCTACGGATTTGAAAACAGGTCAGCCGATTCTTTTCAGGCGAGGTAATACGGGTGCGGCGGTCCGTGCTTCGTCGGCGGTGCCCGGTGTATTTCAACCAGTGCGCGTAGGGAATGTTGATTATGTTGATGGTGGATTGGTGTCGCCAGTGCCTGTAAGTTTTGCACGCAAGATGGGCGCGGATTTTGTGATTGCTGTGAATATTTCAGCGCAACCGGATACTCAGCCTGCTTCATCAACATTCGAGGTGTTGTTGCAGACGTTTGCGATCATGGGGCAAAGTCTGAATCAGTACGAATTAAAACAAGCAGACATCGTGATTCGCCCAGAGCTGGCGAACATGAAAGGGAATGACTTCACTAGTCGAGGGCCGGCCATCATTGCAGGAGAAAAAGCAGCGTTGGCTTTGATTGCTGAGATACGACAGCGGATTAAAGCGAAACGAGAAAAATTCTAAGGTGGCGAGTAGATAGGGTAGATTACTTAGCGATTAGCGGGAGCGTTTTCGCTGGTTTCAATGCGGCGCGCACCATTAAAACGAGCCTTCCAGTACGAAAGATCCATGCTTTCTATACGTACGGCGCCACCCGTTGAGGGTGAATGAATGAATTTATTGTCGCCCAGATAAATGCCCACATGTGAGAAGGCGCGACGCAAGGTGTTGAAGAACACCAGATCGCCCGGTTGCAAATCTTGTTTGTCGACTGATTCGCCCAGTTTGCTGATCTCAGCGGAGGTGCGTGGTAGTTCTTTTCCCTGAGCTTCTCTAAACACGTGGCGCACAAAGCCGCTGCAATCCAAACCATTTTCTGGGGAGTTACCACCGCGGCGATAGTTGATACCTACTAACGACATGGCTTCTATCGCTAACTGGGTTGCGCGGTCGGTGAAACTGGAAAGCTTACTGACCAAAAAATTCGTCTCGCCCTCAATTTCGACAGCCGACGCAGGCACGCAGCACAAGCCAGCCACCATAGCGGTGATTAGCGCTGCTTTGCGAAACGATAACGAACGGTAAAAATTTTGCAGATTAAACAATTGTGTACTTTTGGTAAAAAACCAAGCGCGAATGTAAGCGATGCTGCGCTCAATGTCAAAGCATGGCTAATTAGATTATTCGGAATAAGAACTGACATTCTTAGGTAAAAAACTTGTCGTACAATCCAGCCTTTTTCAATTCAGGGGAGTCGAATCATGCGGTCTAAACAAGCACTGACGCTGTCGGATGTTAAGAAAATTGCAACATCGGCTGAGGCGGAGGCTGTGGCCAATAAATGGGCGGTCACCATAGCGATCGTTGATGATGGCGGCAACCTGCTTTGGTTGCAGCGCCTGGACGGTGCCGCTCCGGTATCGGCTTCGATTGCCCCATCCAAAGCACGTACCTCAGCACTCGGCCAACGTGAAACTAAAGTTTATGAGGATGTCATCAACAACGGCAGATATTCCTTCCTGTCGGCGCCAAACATTGATGGATTGCTAGAAGGTGGCGTTCCCATCATGGTGGGCAGTGATTGTGTAGGTGCGGTGGGCGTTTCAGGAGTGAAATCCTCTGAAGATGCGCAGATCGCTAAAGCCGGCATTGCGGCCTTGGGTTTGTAAGTCACTACTTAGTCGAAATACGGCGTGGAGCCTTGGCTTGCTCGGGTATGATGCTTCGCGGTACAATTGTCAGGTTTAACTAA
>JBIIQR010000148.1:0-4688 GCA_044341985.1 Burkholderiaceae bacterium | reverse complement strand
TTTGGTGCCTCATGCATTACACGATCGATAGTCTGATGGCTTAGCCATTCTCCATTTCCAAATTTTATACCAACGACGTCGTTCGGCCTGAGCGAGCTGCCAGTAATAAAATTAGTTAGTTCATCCTGCAGAAATGCAACCGAGATCACGCCGCCAAAGCTACCATCACTTTTATTTACGCGACGACTGAAACGGATAACTGTTTTGCCGCTGAGAGCCCCAATACCCATTGTGGGTTTTTGAACTTTTAGCTTGAGTGATTCTGAATCGCGGTGGCCAGTAAAGTAGGAGGCCTGCGATACGTCGTTATTCAGCGCTGCTAGGGTGCGTGAACTGCGGATAATGCCTTTTTCATCCGCATACAGCGGGTTCATCGGACTTTCTTTAGGCAAGGTATTAAACAACTTTTGCAACGTGCTTGACGGATTGGGTCCGGTAATTGTCGCTGCCATGAAAGCCGAAAGTTGATCAACCTGCAGAAAAAGATAGTCAATTTGTTTTGCGTAATTGCTGGCAAGCGAGGCGGCTTCGGCTTCGCCTTGTTTCATGAGTAGTTGGTGATCTCTATCAATCTCCGTAATGATTGATAACCACAAAAGCGACAAGGCAATTAGGCTGCCCGCGGCCCATAATTGCAGGCTCGATCCCCATAGCTTTTGGAGGCCGCTGCTTGTAGAAAGGTTTTTTTGCAATTCTGACTCCGTCGCTTATAACAACGAACAACTAATTATTATTAATTTTAACCAATATTTTACAAAAGGTATTTTTACAATAACGATATAAAAATACAACTATAAAAAATGGAAATAGAACTTCTAGTTGGGCTTGATATATTGTTACTAAAGCAGTGGAAGTGCAGTTGGTTGTACACTGTCGCACCAATAAAAATCAGGTGATTTCAAGCGGTGAGCTGAATCGATATCTAAGAAATTTCAATTTCAACAATGAGGGAGCTGAACTTGTACAAACACATTAAATTCATGCTGAATGGGCTGGTAGGCGTTGCCATGTTGGCAGCCACTCAAGGTGCCATGGCTCAGATTTCTAATGACACGATCAAAATCGGGTTTATTACTGATATGTCGGGTGTCTATGCAGATGTGGATGGCCCAGCGGGTGCAGAAGCCATCAAGATGGCGATTGCGGAATTCGGCGGCATGCTGAATGGTAAAAAAATTGAGTTTATCTCGGCAGATCATCAAAACAAAGCCGACATCGCCGCGAGCAAAGCGCGTGAATGGTTTGATCAACAGGGTCTTGATATGTTGATCGGTGGTTCGAACTCAGCAACGGCGCTGGCCATGGCTAAAGTGGCTTTAGAAAAGAAAAAGCCTTTTATCGCTATCGGTGCGGGTACTTCACGGCTGACGAATGAAGAATGTACTCCCTATACCATTCACTATGCCTACGATACGGTGTCTTTGTCGCGTGGTACCAGTGGTGCGCTGGTGAAGCAAGGTGATAAGGATTGGTTCTTTTTGACGGCAGATTATGTGTTCGGCATTTCTCTCGAAAAGGATGCATCTGACGTGATCAAGGCGAGTGGCGGTCGGGTCTTGGGTACGGTACGTCATCCTTTAGCAACATCAGATTTTTCGTCTTTCCTATTGCAAGCGCAAGCATCGAAGGCACAAGTTCTTGGATTAGCCAATGCCGGTGGCGATACGGTGAACTCTATCAAGGCGGCGAATGAATTTGGCCTGATGAAAAAAATGAAGATGGCCGGTATGCTGGTCTTCGTGAATGACATCCATGCGCTGGGCTTGAATGTGACACAAGGTATGTATCTGACCGATGGCTGGTACTGGGATCAAAATGATGAGACTCGTGCCTGGGCTAAAAAATTCATGGCGAAAAACAAAAAGGCACCATCGATGGTGCACGCAGCAGATTACTCTGCAGCCACTTTTTATCTGAATGCGGTTAAAGCCATTGGTACTGATGATGGTGATAAGGTGATGGCAAAAATGAAGTCAACCAAAGTGAATGACTTTTTTGCTAAAAATGGTGTGGTTCGTCCAGATGGCCGTATGGTGCACGATATGTTTTTGATGCAGGTGAAAACGCCAGCAGAATCAAAAGGCGAGTGGGATTACTACAAGCAGGTACAAGTGATTCCTGGTGAGCAGGCGTTTTTAACCAAAGCCGAAACTAAGTGCGCTCTTTGGAAGTAAGCGTTAATTAAAAAAGAGCTAGTAAAAGAGCTGAGCGGGACGTTGTCCCCTCAGCTCTTTTTTATTGCGCAGTAATTTGGTAACTGATAAACGCGTGCATCAAATTGTCATGCCGCCATCGACCGAGTAGAGATTTCCAGTGCTGAACGTGGAATCATCAGATGCCAGAAAAACGACAACGGGCGCAATTTCTTCTGCGGTAGCCAGTCGGCCCATGGGTTGGCGAGCGATGAATTGCTTACGTGCTTCGGTCGGATCATCGTAGGCATTAATGCGATCTTGCAGAGAAGGAGTATCTACTGTGCCTGGACAAACGGCATTGCAGCGTATGCCTTGCGTTACATAATCTGCAGCGACTGCTTTAGTCAGACCCACTACGGCGGCTTTAGTTGCGCCATACACGAAGCGATTGGGTAGACCTCGAATACTCGACGCAATACTGGCCATGTTGATGATGCTGCCATTTTTCTTGGCGAGCATACCGGGCAGGATGGCTTGAATCATCCAGAATTGTGAACGCACATTTAAGTCAAAGGCCAAGTTCCAGTCGTCATCCGTCGCTTCCAGTACGGTGCCTGCGTGAACGAAGCCCGCACAGTTGAACAAAACATCGATAGCAGGAATATTTGTAGCGAATGCTTTGATCGCTGCTTTATCCATAACATCTACTACATGAGTATGGATATTCGCATGACCCTTAAATCGTTCGAGCAAGGTGGGATTGATATCAGTGGCCCAGACGGTAGCGCCTTCAGCTGCCATCGCCATCACGCTGGCGTAACCTATGCCTTGACCGGCGGCTGTCACTAGCGCAGTTTTTCCTTTGAGGCGCATTTGTTTTTCCGTGAAAGTAAGAGAATAAAAAAAACTCAGGCCCGGAAAATATCAACTGATTTGCCGGGCCTGAGCGTCATGCTGTCAAACGCTAATTCAGTTAGCTTTTGTTGCCGCCTGAAGTGGCATTCAGCAGATAGTTTTGCATGCGTGATTCTGCTACGGAGTACCACTGATTTTGTTGGACTTGGAATTTCTTATAGTGCTCGTAGATTTTTTTGAAATTCGCATTTTTTGCTGCTTCCGCATCCATGACTTCTTTGGCGGCTTTAAACGATGCATCCATCACACTTTGTGGGAAAGCGCGCAGTTTTACGCCGCGCTTTAACAAACGCGCGAGTGCTTGAGGATTATTCACGTCGTAAGTAGCTTGTACATGGACATGGGCTTCATAGGCAGCCGCTGTGACAGCCGCTTTATATTGTGCGGGCAGGCTTTCCCATTGCTTGGTGCCCGTGATGACAGAAATATGGGAGCCCGTTTCCCACCAGCCCGGTGTGTAGTAGAAAGGCGCTACGCGATCAAAGCCGAGTTTTTCATCGTCGTAGGGGCCAACGAATTCAGCGGCGTCAATCGTGCCTTTTTCTAGTGCAGGATAAATATCGCCAGCGGCGATTTGTTGAGGAACGACGCCCAATTTTTGCAGAATGCGACCTGCGAAACCGCCGACGCGCATTTTGAGTCCGTTCAGATCTTCTACACCTTTAATCTCTTTACGGAACCAGCCACCCATCTGGCAGCCCGTATTGCCGCAAGGCAGGCTGCTGGCGATACCATAAGTTTTTAAGAAGTCTTGATACAACTCGCGGCCACCGCCTGCGTGATACCAGGCCATTTGTTGGCGTGAGCTGAGGCCAAAGGGGCCGCAGGTTTCAAAGGTAAATGCAGGATCTTTGCCAAAATAGAAATACAGTGCGGTGTGGCCCATTTCAACGGTGCCGTTTTGGACGGCATCTAGGACTTGGAGTCCTGGTACCAGTTCACCGGCAGGGAAGGCACGGATAGTGAATTTGCCGCCCGTGAGTTCGCCTACACGCTTGGCAAAAAATTCAACACCGCCAAACAGCGTGTCGAGTGATTTAGGAAAGCTGGACGCAAGGCGCCAGTTGATGGTGGGCAGGTCTGCAGCCATTGCGGGTGCTGCGAGTGCCACTGCGGCTGCGCCGCTGGCGGCCTTGATAAATTTACGTCTTTCCATGCTTGTCTCCCTTATTTTTATGGTGGGGTGTGCTTCGTTATGAAGTAAGTGCGCCAGAAATGGGTGCTCTAGGGGCACCTTGCTGGACGGCATACGGGCTATTTTAGTCGAGTAAGGTTTTTAGTACTGCAGAATCGTCGAGTTCGTCATACCCTCGTGCGAGCGTAGCCTTAAAAATTTCTAGCGCATGCTCTGCCATGGGTAAATGACTACCGGCCGATTCTGCCATGCTTAATCCGAGTGCGACGTCTTTAGTCAGGATGTAGGCATAGGCATGCGGCGAATAATCATTGGCCAGCGCGCGTGGCAAACGATCGTCGAGCATCATTGATTGGCCGCTGGAAGCGCTCATTAAGGCGACGAGCTTGTTCGTGTCTAACCCCAATTTTTGACCCAAGGCCACCGCTTCAGAGGCCGCTATCAGGTTCATGCCTGCTACTAGATTGTTGACTAGTTTGTAGCGAGCTCCATCTCCCAGACGT
>JBIIQR010000147.1:0-4725 GCA_044341985.1 Burkholderiaceae bacterium | reverse complement strand
TGTGGTGAATGTGCGCGAGGTCAAGTTAGCTGCGGGTGCACAATTTATTGTGATGATCTGTGGCGATATTATGACGATGCCGGGTTTACCAAAGGTGCCTAGCGCAGAAAAAATTGATGTCGATGATAATGGCAAGATCATTGGCTTGTTCTAAGTGATGTCTTTCCCTTCACCACCCGCCATTCACCCTTTATCAGGAGCGAACATGATTTTTCGTAAACTAAGCTTAGTTGTAGTGGCTACGTGCTTTGCCGGCGCTGCGTTTGCGCAATCGGTTGATTTTGTTGAGCCCAAAAATGGTGCTACGGTAGGCACAACCTTCAAGGTGAAATTTGCGGTTGATGGTATGTCAGTGGCACCCGCGGGTGAAGTCACGCCGGGTACAGGCCATCATCATCTGTTGATCGACACTGCAGATATTGACGAAAATGTAGCGATACCCATGGATGATAAACATCGACATTTTGGTAAAGGGCAGACTGAAACTGAAATTACTCTCGCGCCCGGCAAACACAAATTGACCATGCAATTTGCCGATGGTGCGCATCGCTCGTATGGCCCTAAGTTTCGCAAGACAATAGAAATTGAAGTAAGGTAGTAGCGTAAGTCATTGGGCGTAATTCGGCGTCAGTACGCTGAATTACGCTTTGTAATTAATGGTGCCGCCGACGTTGTTGTAGCCTGAATCGATTTGTTTGTTTTTTAGGCTGGTAGCTGGTGCATATAGCTCTACGCGTGCGGAAGCCACGGATACTTTTTCGATTGTTTTTTGCTGCGAGGTATCCGAGGCTTGTTTCGTTTGATTTTCTGGTAGCGGTGGGGGAGCCACTTCTTTGGGCTTGTCTGCCACCGACCTTGCGCTGCGGTTCATGTTCTGAGGGCCTATGCTGCGGTTAGCGACGCGCTGGCCATCGGGTGAATACGAATAAATACTGGCGTATGAGTTGATCTTGTCCATGCCATCCTCTTATAAAGGTGCCGCTAGACTGGATAACGGAATTAGCTTGCGCCTAATTTTAAGCTACTTTCTTTACAATTTCATTCTGGTGCCGATTATTCGTTGAGTCTCCTTGCCCCTGTGCGATGAAAAAAATCCTTGTATTGTTGCTGATCACGATAGCGGCCCCGGTGCATGCCGAGTGGAAGCTATTGATAGTCACGCTACCTGGCGATTCCTACTACGTCGATCCGGCTACCAAAACGAAGGGCGACAAACCGCAGGTAACCACGATGCTCAACGGACGAAGTCAAGAAACTCGTACATCCAATAAAGTAGTGTGGGAGGCGGATTGTAAAAAGATACAAGTCCGGGCTCTCTCGAGAATTCGTTATCAAAAACGATATTTTCAAGGCAAGATCTTGTTTAACGATCCTTATCCGGGCGAGCCGGTGTATCCCTTGCCCGGCAGTCCGACTGAAAAGTTGTTTACGTATCTTTGTGGATTTAAGCCATCACGCCCACCGCGCTGATCGAGAATGGCGTGGTCATGTCGGGGCCTAGTTACTGACCTTCATACTGCTTCATACACTCTTCGTAGCGTTTATCTTTCGATTTAACCGAACCGAATCGAAGATTGGGATTTTTGAAGATCCAATCAATTTCTGCATACCAGGATTCCAGTACGGTTTTATCTAACTGGCGCTGATTGGCGATTTGCCGCGCATTGTCTTTCATTTGATTTTTGGTATAGCCTTTTTTGCGTTCATCTACAAAGGCTTCCGTGTTGTTGGAAATCGATACGCACATGCTGCGTACATCCGCACGGGCAGGGTGCAGGGCGCTCAGAAGCAGTAGGGCAATCAAGACACGCATTCAAGGACCTCTTTAGGTTTCAGCAGTTTTTATTGGATTTCGACTCGGTATAATCGGCTGCTACAGCGCCAAGCTTTAGGGCCATACGCGACAGAAGCCATCGAATTTATTAGCCGGTCATATTTAGAACAATAAAAATATAAGGAAATGCCCATGTCATCCAGCGAACCCGTTTGGTTAGAAGTGGCCTTGAATGGCCCGTGGTCTCGTCAACGTCAGCCAGGTATACCGGTGACCGCAGACGAAATTGTCAATGAGGCACTGGCCTGTGCCGCAGAGGGTGTGTCCATCATTCATTTGCATGCCTATGATCCGATCACAGGTCGTCAGCGCGATGATTACGATATCTATGCGCCCATCCTCGAGCGCATACGCTCGCAATCGGATGTTATTTGCTATGGCACTTTGCCGTTTTTGGGTGATCAAGATGCGTTAAGTCCCATGACCGCGGCGCAGAGATTTTCTGCCGTTGAAAAGTTAGTGCGTGCTGGTTTGGTTGAATGGTCGGTGGTTGATCCAGGATCTACCCACATCGCTAACTATGACGAACTACCTCATGGCAAAGAAGGTTTCTTATATTCGAATCCTGAGAGTCATGTGCGCTATGGGCTCGAGTTAGCCCAGACTTTTGGTATTACCCCTTCGTATGCGATTTATGAGCCGGGCTTCATGCGCTTGGGTGCCGCACTTTACCGTTCATACGCCGGCGCTCCGATTCCTATTTTTCGTTTGATGTTCACTAGCCAGTTTACGTTTGGATTTCCACCTGAGCCATGGGCTATGCAAGCTTATCTAAATTTGCTTGCGCTGGAATGCCCAGCCGCGCCCTGGATGGTGGCTGGCTTAGGTGTAGAGATCAATGCATTGATTGAATCGGCTGTCGAGCATGGCGGGCATGTTCGCGTTGGTTTGGAAGATGCGCCTTTCGGTCACTCGATCAGTAATGTCGATCAGGTTCGCGCAGCACGGCGCAACATTGAGTCTATGGGTAAATCGTTGGCGACTCCAGATGCCGTGCGCCAACGGCTGCGCGCCGGCTGATCCTGCTACACTAATGCCATGCGCCGGTACATTGCCTTTTTGCTGATCTCACTGATTGGGTTCCAGACCTCCTGGGCCGCAGTGACGAGTTATTGCCAGCACGAGCAGGGCGCTGCGGCTCGTCATTTAGGTCATCACGAGCATCAACATCATCAGAAATCACTGATCAAAGCTGCTGAGGAAGATGGTCATCAAATCAATCAGCCAAATAATCAACAAAACTTTACCAGCGCCGGTGTTGATCTTGATTGCAGCCTCTTCCATTCATCTTGCATTGTGGCGTTGCTACTCGATTTAAATCCGGCTATAGCCGTTCAAGTAACGCTTGATTTTAGTTATGTGCTGGCCTTGCACCTCCCGTCTGCGCACCACGATCTCCCTGAACGACCGAATTGGTCGTAACACTTTCTTATCCGGTCAGCCCTCGCGCGTGTTTACTGGATTGTTTAGGCGCACAGAGAATTTATTGTTAGCGTCTTACGTTCATTCAGTTCAGTTAACTAAAAACGAGTACACGGCATAGCGCCGAGCTGACTATCGAATTTTGCGATTGGAGAGTCGGATGTCCATTCATTACATGATTAAACATAGTTCATTTACACGTCAGCACCGCATGCGCGATTCGGTTGTGTATTTACTTTTGAGTACATCGTTGGCAGCGACGGCCCAAACCTCGGAGCCTTTAGTGATTGATGCTTTAGTCAATCAAGCCGAGACGGCAGCGTTGGTCGAGCCACCTCAGGCATTAACCATCGAAGCAGCGATACGATTGGCGTTGGAGCGTAATCCTAATTTAGCGGCAGCGCGTCGAGAAATCGAAGCGACCGATGCGCAAATTTTGCAAGGATCGCTACGGCCGAATCCTGAATTCGTTTATCTCGCCGAAGATACGCGTAGCATTTCACGAACGAGTACAGCGCAGTTAGATGTGCCGATTGAAATGGGCGGTAAACGTGGCGCGCGCGTGGATGCGGCAACGCGTAACAAAAGTGCTGCAGTCGCTGAATTGATGGCACGTCAGTTACAAATACGTGCATCCACCATGGCAGCGTTTTTCGATGTGGTTGCAGCACAAGAGCTAACAGCATTAACGCGCGATACGCTGGTTTTAGCTTCCCGAGCATCAGATATTGCTGGCAAGCGAGTGACGGCCGGGAAGATTTCACCCGTTGAAGAAATTAAAGCGCGTGTGGCTGAAGCAGGCGTGCGACTTTCACTTACCCAAGCAGAGAGTGAATTGCGAAATGCGCGTCGGCGCTTAAGTAATTTTTGGGGGAATCCATCGCCTCGGTTTACCGAAGTCGTGAGTCAGAGTGATCGTATGCCTGATTTGCCAACTCGCGACGTGGTACAAAGCCGGCTGGCGATCTCACCTGTGCTCGAGCGGGCGCAGCAGGAACTGGAGCGACGCAAATCGTTGGTTACGGTTGAACAAACGAAAACAGTGCCAGACATTACCTTTAGCTTGGGAATGAAGCGGCGCGAAGATGTCGCGCGCGATCAAGTTATGGTCGGTGTATCTATACCTCTGCCAGTATTTAATCGTAATCAAGGTAATTTGCTCGAAGCCTTAAAGCGAGAAGATAAAGCGCGCGATGAATTAGCGGCGATAAAACTATCGTTGTACGGCGATGCACTTCAAATTCTAGAGCGGATCAGTGCGCGACGTGAAGAAGCGGAGTTACTACAAAAAACTTTACTGCCCGGCGCTAAGTGGGCCTATGAGGCGGCAACGATAGGGTTTGAAAATGGAAAATTTAGTTTTCTGGAAGTGTTGGATGCACAACGTACGTACTTTAGTGCGAAATCTCAGTACCTGACCGCGCTCTCAGCTTTATATACCGCCATTACGGATCTCGAAAGTTTGCTCG
>JBIIQR010000146.1:0-4752 GCA_044341985.1 Burkholderiaceae bacterium | reverse complement strand
GGTAACAATATGGATCCAATTGCCACCACTGTCGCTGGTGAAGATCCTGACACCGCCGCAAATAGCGCGCATGCCAGCACTCCCGACAAAGCTAATCCACCATGCCAATGTCCCACCATAGAAGTGGCAAACGTAATCATGCGTCGCGCTACACCACCGTGCGTCAGAAAATTTCCAGCCAAGATAAAAAACGGAATCGCCATGATTTCGAATTTTTCTATGCCCGTAAATAGCTTCAGGGCGACGGCCTGCACAGGTACATCGGTCAGAGTGAATAAAAAAGTGAGTACGGTTAGACCCAATGCGATCGATATCGGCATGCCGCTCAACATCAATAAGATCAGTAACGCAAATATAATGAACGCATTCATTGCCGACCCTCCGCTGCATCCTGCACTAGGCCTTCGACGTGCGCATGATCATGCACTGGCAACTCGCCACCTCGAGCAAAATTCCAGCTCACCTGCAAAAACCGAAAACACATTAACGATGAACCCAGAGGAATGGCGAGATACACTATCCAGATCGGCAGTTCGAGTACCTCCGATGTACTGGACGTACCTGATAGTTCAAACACAAAATCTGCGCCAAGGGCCGCGATAATGCCCGTAAAGCTTGCGCCCGCTAACAGGCCAAACAAAATAAATTTTTTCTTTAGCGGTGTGTTTAAACGATTAATCAACACATCGACTCCCACATGTATACCTGTTCGCACACCGTAGGCCGCGCCGAATTTAGCCATCCACACAAATAGATAGATCGTCAGCTCCTGAGCCCAGCTGGTATTTAGACGCAAGAGGAAATCCTGAACCAAAGGAATCGGTAGCCCTGAGGCATAACGATGTATGACGGCCACAAAAATAATCAATGTGGCAGCGGCCATCAAAAAGGCAATAAACCATTCTTCTAAATGATCTAGAAATTTCATTGTGTGACCTATTCGCTCAGGTTACGCTCCAAACACAAAAACTTACTTACCTGCCGCAGCTTTGCTGGCAGCCGCAATCAAGTCTTTACCAATGCGCTCTTCCATCGTTTTATGCACTGGTAACATCACCTTTCGCCATTCGACTTTTTCAGCTTCGGTCGGTATATACACGGTCGTCTTTCCAGATTTACGAATCGCATCGAGTGCAGCATCATTTTCTTGCTGCGCGATTTTATTCGCATACTCGGTTGCTTCTTTCATCGCACCATCAAGTTGGCTGCGTACATCGGCAGGTAGTTTTTCCCAGAATTTTTTATTCACAACAACGGCATAACCAATGTAACCATGATTAGTGACAGTCATATGCTTTTGCACTTCATGCATTTTTTGGGTATATAAATTCGATGGCACATTTTCTAGACCATCAACCACCCCCGTTTGCAGTGCTTGATACACCTCGGAGAAAGCCATGACTTGCGGATTAGCTCCCAGCAAACGCATTTGTTCGTCTAGCACCTTCGATGCTTGAATACGCAGCTTCAAACCTTTGAGGTCATTTGGCGCATGCATAGGACGATTCGACGACATAATCTTGAAGCCATTATCCCAAAATGAGAGCCCAATCAAACCTTTGGTTTCTAGCCTTTTAAGCATATCTCGACCTACGGGTCCATTGGTCACACGCTCGAGTGAATGCTGATCAGTAAACAAATACGGAAGGTCAAACAATTCAAATTCTTTGACACCTAATGGACCAAACTTAGCCATTGAAGGTGCCAGCATTTGAACTGCACCGAGCTGCAAGGCCTCGAGTTCTTCTTTGTCTTTGTAAAGCGTACTGTTAGCGTAGACCTCAATTTTGACTCGACCTTTGGTGGCAGCTTCGGCCAATTCCTTAAATTTTTCAGCGGCTTTACCCTTGGGCGTGTCTTTCGCTACCACGTGACTGAATTTAATAACGATAGGCGACTGTGCCCATGCGTTAGCAGCCAATGCAGACATCAGGAACAAAGCGAGCAAGGAACGTCGAATCATAAAAATCTCCAAAGGGTCGTGGCGCACTATTTACTATTGGGTCGGCGCGTATTGTGTCTGCTGATGGCGCGTATGACAACCACCCTGTGATTCATACGAGTCAAAAGCCCCAAATTGGCCCATAGTCAGTAAGTTTTGCCGAATGTCGTACCATCAGGCTCCAACTTTGGCTGTATTTATGAACGTTCTCACACTACTGTTACCTGATTTTCTGCTCATCCTATTAGGGTATGTACTCATCCGTATCACGGACTGGGGCGAGAATTTCTGGGCGGGGCTAGAGAAACTCGTCTACTTCGTGCTATTTCCTGCACTGCTATTTGTCTCTACGTCGCGCACTCCCCTCGACTTTCACGCTACGGGGAAGCTATTACAAGTTGCAATCATTTCTATGGTGAGCGGCATCGCACTGGGTTGGTTGGCCAAACCGCTCTTTAAGCCAGGGCCTATGATTTTTGAATCAGGCGTTCAAACGGCCTTTCGATTTAATTCCTACATTGGTCTGGCGGTGGCGTTTCGTCTGGGCGGCGAAGCAGGCACTGCTTTAATGGCACTCATCATAGGCTTTGCTGTTCCCTTAGCGAATATGGCTGCGGTGCATGCACTGGCTCATCGTAATAAAGGGGGGCTTCTTAAAGAGATGGCAAAAAATCCCTTATTACTAGCCACGATCAGTGGCACATTATTTAATCTTCTGGGTGGCTCGCTGCCTGAAGTGATCGTTCATCTGTTGACGCGCATGGGAAGTGCATCGATTGCACTGGGTTTGTTGATGGTCGGCGCGGGATTAAAACTGAAAGGACTTTCAGAAGCGCGCGGCATCAGTAGTTATTTCATCGCGGTTAAATTGATCGTATTACCCGCCATCGCTCTGGGATTAGCCACTTGGTTTGAATTACCTCCATTGCAAATGCAAATGGCTGTCATGTTTTGCGCACTACCCACAGCCTCCAGTGCTTATGTATTAGCGGCGCGGATGGGCGGCAATGCACCTTTAGTCGCATTTTTGATTTCTGCAGGAACGCTGCTATCTATCGTTACCTTACCCGTGTGGTTACTACTGGCTGCTTGAGTCATCCTATGCCGTGTTGGCCCAAGGCCCAAGTCACATGCTCACGCACCAACTCAGATGAATGAGCTCGTCGCGACTCTAATGCGCTAATTAGTTTAGGATCATTCGGATACTTCGTAGCAGCGTTACCTAAAGCGACAGCGATATTCCGCAACCATCGCACATGTCCGATACGTCGTATTGCACTCCCTTCCATACGACGATCGAATTCTTCCTCAGTCCAAACAAATAAATCCACTAAGGTGGCTTTATCTAAATCGTGTCGCACATCAAAATCAGGCAGATGGCTGCGCTGAGCAAATTTATTCCATGGACAAGCTAACTGGCAATCATCACAGCCCAACACCCGATTACCTATCAATGGACGTAACTCAATTGGAATACTGCCTTTGAGTTCTATCGTCAAATAAGAAATACAACGACGGGCATCTAACTTAAACGGAGCGACAATCGCCTGCGTTGGGCAGATATCGATACACGCGGTGCATTCACCACAGTGCGATGAAATGGGTTCATCGACAGGCAAAGGCAAGTCGGTATAAATCTCACCTAAAAAAAACATCGATCCCGCTTCCCGATGTAACAGCAAAGTATGCTTGCCACGCCAACCCAAACCCGCACCTTGCGCGAGCTCGACTTCCATCACCGGCGCTGAATCGGTAAATACACGAAAACCGAATGACCCAATTTCTGCCGTTATTTTTTCGGTTAATTGCTGTAAGCGTGAACGCAGTACTTTGTGATAATCCCGACCACGCGCATACACTGAAACCACTGCCGCCTGAGCATCAGATTGCCTAGCCTCTTCTATCTCACGCCAATCATCCGTCGTGTCACGCGGTAAATAATCCATGCGTACACTAATGACCCTTACCGTACCTGGAATCAGCTCAGCGGGACGAGCGCGCTTCTCACCATGCGCTGCCATGTACTCCATCTCGCCATGAAAACCTGCCTCTAACCATTGCTGAAGCTTGTGTTCAGCATCACCTAAATGAATATCGGCGATTCTGGCTTCAGCAAAACCCAATTCCTTCGCCCAAGAACGAATACGTTCGACCAAGATCGTCGCTTGCTCAGCAGTGACATTCGGTGAAGGCACAGAAAATTCCGTTGTAAGACCAGCGAGAAGCAGAGAAAATGCACGAGTTAACTTCGAACCAACGCCATTGTAAGAGATGACACACTGGACAGCCCATCTGCACGACGAAGAAGCGACCCAAGCGCTGGGGGCGGCACTGGCTCGCGTACTGAAACCTGGCTTAACGATTTATTTGCATGGTGAGCTGGGTGCGGGCAAAACCAGTCTGACCCGTGCCTTGCTACATGCCACAGGCTACCAAGGGCGAGTAAAAAGTCCCACCTACACCTTGCTAGAACCCTATGTTATTCAGCTTGAGGGCTGCGCGATCGAGCTGATGCATTTTGATCTGTATCGAATGAACCATCCGGATGAATTTACTGAGGCCGGATTTCGTGATTTTTTTAGTACCGACCGAATTTGTGTCGTTGAATGGCCCGAGCGTGCCGAAAATCTTTTGCCAAATGCAGATCTTGATATTTTCATCTCTGTTGCAGCGCAAGGTCGTGGGGTAGAATTGCGAGCGAACTCTGTACAGGGCGCTTCATGTCTAGAACAACTTCACTTCAGCCCAAATCTTTGAAACCCATTTCTCGCCGAACTGTCCTCAAAGCAGGCGCCACACTGCTGTTGTCA
>JBIIQR010000145.1:0-4791 GCA_044341985.1 Burkholderiaceae bacterium | reverse complement strand
GTCGTTTGATGGCTACCACCACAGTGGTCTTGATCAAATCAACACAGCTAACGTAAAGAGTCTCGGCGTTTCATGGATTCATACACCGAACGCGACTAAGCGCGGAATTCAATCTTTCCCATTGGCAGTTGACGGTATTTTGTATTACACCTCCGCCAGCGGTAAAGTTTGGGCGCTTGATGGTACGAACGGTAAGCCTATCTGGAGTTACCAGGCCAAGCTCGACAATGAGCGCGGCGAAGGTACTTTCTACAATCCGTACAATCGTGGTATCGCGGTTGCTTACGGTAAGGTTTACATGGGTACAGTTGATGGCCGTATGATCGCCTTGGACATGAAAACAGGTAAGCCTGTTTGGGACAAGATGGTTATGACCGTCGAAAAAGGTAACAAAGGATTTACCGGTGCTCCGCTGGTTGTGAAAGACAAAGTGATCATCGGTTCAAACGGTGGTGAGTTGTCTGGCTGCTGCGGTCCTATCTTTGCTGTAAATGCTGAGACAGGCGATACAGTCTGGCAGTTTGACACTATCGGTGGTGATCAGCGCTCACGTGATTCTTGGGGTAACGACTCATGGAAAACGGGCGGCGGCGGCGGTTGGATGACTGGTCAGTACGATCCTAAGACCAATTCGATTTGGTGGGGTACGGCTAATCCAGCGCCTGACTATGACTACGCGGGTGCTAACTGGAAAACAGAGGGATCACGTCCAGGCGACAACCTGTATACCTCTTCAGTTATCGTTCTCGATCCAGATACGGGCAAGCTGAAGTCCTACTTCCAGGAAATGCCGCATGACGCATGGGATTTTGACAGTGCTGTTGGTGAATTCATGCGTATTTCCAAAGGTGGTAAAGACTACGTTGTTCATCCAAACAAAGGCGGCATGATCTTTGTTTACGATGGCGCTAAAATTGGTGGTGGCAACAAGCTCAACGTTGAAAATGCTTACATGATTGGTGAGACATTCAACTACATCAAAGGCGTATCCAAAAAGGGTGAGCTGATTGGTCGTGTTGATTTTACCGAAGGTAAATTCCCTAACATGTGCCCAGCGATTGACGGTGCTATTAGCTGGAATGCAGGTAGCTACAGTCCTAAAACTGGCCTGATGTACAAAGCGACTCAGGAATGGTGTTTTGATCTGGAAGTAGTTAAAGCTGAGCGTCCTAAAGATTTCTCGGGCCAAAACTATTTCGGCGCATCATGGACTGCAACTCATCCAAAAGGTAAGCAAGCCTACGGCACGATTCAGGCGCGTGATCCTATCACTGGTAAGAGTGCTTGGCGCGTAGAGTACAAATACCCAGTGTTGGCATCGTTGCTGTCAACTAAAGGTGATCTGTTGTTTGTTCCAGGTGCCGATGGTGTATTCCAGGCATTGGATGCAAAAACAGGTAAAGAGCTCTGGAGCCATAACAATGGTCTCGGCCACCACGGCGGCGTGATTAGCTACACCGCTAAAGGCAAGCAGTACGTTGCTGTTGTGACTGGTTGGGGTAGCCACGTGGCCGGTAACTACGGTCCGCTGTTTGGCAAACCATTTAGCGAAATGCCGACTGATAATGGTCAGCTGATCGTTTACTCACTGAAGTAATCTTGAGTTGAGAGAGGCGGCAAGTGAAAACTTGCCGCTTTTCTTTTTTGTTTTGTTATTTGATATTTACGTCTTTAATTGAGGCGTACCGTAGTTTGATTCTGGAGCAAGTATCATGCAAAGATTCAATGCAATTAAAAGTTTGATGGGTTTGGCGTTGGTAGCGTTACTGAGCACCACAGCGTTTGCGGAAGAAGCGCAAGATGCGGCTAACCAAGAAGCGAGAAAAATTTTTGCGAACAGCTGTAGCTGGTGCCACGGAATGTTTGGTATGAAGGCAGGTAAGGGTGGTCCGAAATTAGCCGGTACCAGCTTAGATGAGACAGGTGTTTACAACACAATCATTAAAGGCCAGGGCGCGATGCCTAGCTTTAAAAATACCTTGAAAGATGAAGAAGTTAAGATGCTTGCAAAGTATATAAAATCGCTGCCTAGCGAGTAATTTCAGTTGATGTTGAGTTGATATTTTTGGTGGGTCAGTTCTTTTTGTTGCATGATCCACCGAACTACGGGTTTTACCTTACAAAGAAGCCTGTCTTCTTCAGTTTATTAGGTAGCTGGCACAGGCAAAAAATTCGGATTCAATCTGCTTTATTGAAAACGATTTTTGCGCCAGCGCCATCGAATTTTCCGCCCCCGTCTAAGCGCTTGGCTTCTTGCTTAAATGTGAGGTTGATGGAGAATTCTGCATTCCCATTACTTGGTACAGAAAATTTTACCGTGTCGCCATCGACAGATAGTTTGTTAATCGGGATATCGGTATCACTAAATTCTTCAAAATTAGTAAAGCTAATCCGTCCAGCGCCATTCGCCTCTAAGCGTAAGTTAACCTTGCCGCTACTCATGCCGACATACCAAACCCCCGACCAGTTACCCTGCAGGGATGGGGGTAAAATTTGTGCATTAGCATAGTTAATCGCGCTTACAAGTAAAACCAGGCACAGACTGAGTTTTTTCATTATCATCATAGTTAATTTTCTGGATTTCGCACGTTTAATAAGCGCGCGTGTTTTAGTGAGCAAATCGGATTTTTAACCACATTATTTTCAATAAAAATTATGCTAACTCAGCCTGCAAGTGTGTTGTCTAAATCGCTAAAGTCGTTCGTACTATGTGCGTTTGCACTCTCTCTGTATGTACCGTTAGCGCAGGCTGATGTTCTTAAAATTCAGCGTCAAGGTGAGTATACATTTATCACCGGCGGTATTGATGACGACGAGCGAGCCTTTCTCGAAGCTCAGGCGCCGAAATATCCGATACAACTAGTGATACGAAACAATGGTCAGCTGATCGAAAATAAAGAGATACTTATTCGAGTAAAAAATGTCTCGGGCGAGTTGATGGTAGAAGCGAAAGCATTAGGCCCTTTTTTTTATATCAATCCCCCGGCCAGTGGGCGATTTACGCTTGAGGGACAATTAGGTGCACAATCAATAGTGATGACCAAAGATTTAGTTGGTAGGCGTTATCTAAATTTAGTGTTTGATTTCACAACTCCCTAAACTGATTACATGTTGAATGATTCAGTTAATCGTTGGTTTTTTCGCTTTATTTTTTTCGTAATTTTATTTCCGATCTCTATCGGGCAGGCGATTACGGCTGATTCCACTAGTAATAGCGGTATGTACGAAAAATATAAGGGTGATCAACAAAAATTTCTTGATGATTTTGCGGGTGCTCGTCTGAACATCAACAAAGAAGAATTGGTTCCATTGATTTTCTCAACGTTGCAACGTTTGACTCGTTATCCTCTGCCAGAGCAGTACCCCACTGTCACGTATCTCTCGTCAAGCGATTTAAGTAAGCTCGCCTGTGACTCATCATGTACTGTGCTGGGACATTACCATGGCGGCTTAACAATTTATCTCGATGATAAACTCAAGCCTGAGACAAATTTGTTTGATCGATCAGTGTTGCTGCATGAGATGGTGCATTACCTGCAGCAGTTAAATCTTCCTGCATCCAAGTCTGAGCTGTCTATACATGAAAAATGTGTGCTTTGGTATACGCGTGAACGAGAAGCGTATGCGGTTCAGGAAGCATTTTTAATCATGGTTGCCAGCCCAGTACGCGCAGGTTATTTCCCGGCGCGTGCTGACTGCTAGCATTAAATAACTTTTACAGCGGTCATAGAATAATAGATCGTTTTATATCGATTTTTATTCGTTGCAAACATAAAACTTACTCATTACGGAGAATAATAATGAAAAAAATAGGAATGATAGGTATCGGTTTGATGGGTCATGGTATCGCTAGCAATATAGTCAAGCATGGGTATACGCTGACTGTCATGGAACATACCGGTAATCAGCCGTTAGCGACACTGTTAGCTCAGGGCGTAAAGACAGTCACCTCACCGAAAGCACTCGGTTCAGAAGCAGACATTATTTTGTTATGTGTGACCGGCGCTGCTCAGGTTGAAGCCGTATTAACAGGGGCTGATGGATTAATTCAAGGTCTGAAGTCGGGAACCATTGTTATTGATTGTTCCACCTCGATTCCCTCAGCGACACAGCAACTGGCGAAGCTAGTGCAAAAAGCCGGTGGCGTAATGATAGATGCAGCGATGACCCGCACCCCTAAAGAGGCAGCAGAAGGGCGACTGAATCTTTTAGTTGGAAGTGATGATCAAACCTTTGAAGAAATCAAGCCCTTGTTAGCCTGTTTTGCAGAAAACATTAATCATGTGGGTGCTGTTGGTGCTGGCCATCAAATGAAATTACTGCATAACTATGTCTCGTTAGGCACTGTGACGGTGATTGCTGAAGCCGCTGCGTGCGCACGTAAATCAGGTATTGATCCTGCCGTCTTTGTGGATGTATTAGCCAAAGGCGGCGGCGGTGGAATGGCACTTGAGCGATTAAAACCGTATCTGCTCAATGATGGTGATACGTCGAATCTGAAATTTACTTTATCCAACGCCCTCAAAGATTTAGGTTACTACACGACCTATGCATCTGATACGCATGCCGATCATTTGGTAGCGTCAGCCATCATGAAAACTATTTCAATGGCGAGCGATGAGGGACATGCCGATGAGCACATGCCCCATATGGTGTCGTATATCGCTGCACGTAAATAAGCCAGCTAAGTGATTTAGCCGCGACCAACATACGGCATGTTGGTCGCCATAATAGTCATGAACAGCACGTTGCTTTCTAAAGGCAGCTGTGCGATTTGTAGCACGGCTTGCG
>JBIIQR010000144.1:0-4799 GCA_044341985.1 Burkholderiaceae bacterium | reverse complement strand
GCGGCTGTTGCATTGACCCTTCGTCGACGCAAAGACATTAAGTATTTTGATCCGGGTGCGGCCGTCAAGACGCGCAAAGAGGACAGGGTGCGTATTGTTAGCATGCCATCTGAACGCAATCGTGCAGCGGAGACATCCGCCACAGAAAAATCCTGAGGCTCATCATGGAGATAACACTTGCACACTATTTGACCTTGGGCGCGATCCTGTTCGCGATTTCGGTGATGGGTATTTTCTTAAACCGCAAAAACGTCATCATCATCATGATGTCGATTGAATTGATGCTGTTGGCGGTCAACATGAATTTCGTGGCTTTTTCTCATTACCTCGGTGATGCAGCGGGCCAGATATTTGTATTTTTTATTTTGACAGTCGCCGCCGCAGAGTCGGCGATTGGATTGGCGATTCTCGTCGTACTGTTCCGAAACCTGAATACGGTCAATGTAGAAGAACTCGACCGTCTCAAGGGCTAATTCACTCACAAGGAAAAGAATTTTCATGGCGGGGCAACTCAACCCACATCTGATGTTGTTAGTGCCACTGGCACCACTAGCAGGCTCGTTAATAGCCGGCTTGTTTGGTACGCGTTTTTTTGGCAACCTCATCGGACGCACGGCGTCGCACAGCGTCACCATCATGGGTGTGCTGATTGCGTTTCTGATTTCCTTGCACGCACTCGCCGAGGTCATCGGAGGAGCTTCCTACAGCGGCACCCTGTATACGTGGATGACTGTCGCTGGTGTGAAACTAGAAATTGGTTTTTTAATCGATAGCCTGACGGCGATGATGATGTGTGTTGTGACCTTCGTCTCGCTGATGGTGCACATCTATACCATCGGCTACATGCAGGACGATGAAGGTTATAACCGTTTCTTTGCCTACATTTCCTTGTTTACGTTTGCCATGCTCATGCTGGTCATGAGTAATAACTTCCTGCAATTGTTTTTCGGCTGGGAAGCGGTAGGCTTAGTTTCGTATCTCTTGATTGGTTTTTGGTTTAAACGACCCACCGCCATTTACGCCAACATGAAAGCCTTTTTGGTTAACCGTGTCGGCGACTTCGGCTTCATTCTGGGTATAGGTTTGTTGTTGGCCTATGCCGGCTCGATGAACTACGCTGAAGTGTTTGCTAAGCGTGAAGAACTGGCTGCATTAACGTTGCCAGGATCGGATTGGATGCTGATCACCGTAGCGTGCATCTGCTTGTTTATTGGTGCGATGGGTAAATCAGCGCAGTTTCCACTGCATGTCTGGTTGCCAGATTCGATGGAAGGCCCTACACCGATCTCGGCGCTGATTCATGCGGCGACGATGGTGACTGCAGGGATATTCATGGTGGCGCGTATGTCGCCACTGTTTGAGCTTTCTGATACCGCCTTATCCTTTGTATTGGTCATCGGCTCCATCACCGCCTTGTTCATGGGCTTTTTGGGCATCATTCAAAATGATATTAAGCGCGTGGTTGCTTATTCAACCTTGTCGCAGTTGGGTTATATGACGGTGGCCTTAGGTGCTTCGGCCTACTCGGTCGCCGTGTTTCACCTAATGACGCATGCTTTCTTTAAAGCGCTGCTATTTTTAGGGGCGGGTTCAGTCATCATTGGTATGCATCACGATCAAGATATCCGTCGCATGGGTGGCTTGTGGAAGTACATGCCGATTACGTGGTTTACGAGTTTGTTGGGTTCGCTCGCGCTCATCGGCACGCCCTTCTTCTCAGGCTTCTATTCCAAAGACAGCATCATCGAGGCGGTTCAAGCATCGCATATAGCCGGTAGTGGCTTTGCTCAGTTCGCTGTATTGGCGGGCGTGTTTGTTACTGCGTTCTATTCTTTCCGCATGTATTTTTTAGTGTTTCATGGTCAAGAACGTTTTGGTCATGAAGCAGCGCATGATGGGCACGACGCACATGATGACCACCACGATGCGCATCACGGTTTAGCACCCGGCGAAAAACCACACGAGACACCGTGGGTGGTGACATTGCCGCTGGTGTTGCTAGCGATTCCTTCAGTAGTGATCGGGTTTGTAACTATCGATACGATGTTGTTTGGTGATTTCTTTAAAGGTGTGATCTTTGTGGCTGATAAGCATGAAGCCATGGCAGAACTCACTCATGAATTCCACAGCGCGACAGCGATGGCTATTCATGCCTTAACCAGTGTGCCGTTTGCGTTAGCGCTGAGCGGCGTGGTCGCTTCTTGGTACTGCTACATGATCAATCCCAAAGTACCTGCTTGGTTTTACCAAAAATTCAGCGCGATCTACACGCTGCTGGATAACAAGTACTACATGGACAAAATCAATGAAGTGGTCTTTGCCGCAGGCGCGCGCAAGCTGGGTTCCGGTTTCTCATCAATAGGCGACAAAACACTGATTGATGGCTGGATCGTGAACGGTAGCGCGCGATTGGTAGGATGGTTCTCCACCGTGACGCGCACCTTCCAGACTGGCTATATTTATCACTATGCATTCACCATGATCGTCGCAGTAGCCCTGTATATGGGTTATCTGCTGATGAGTTCCTGATCGAATCCAACAGAACAGTAGCCCGCGAAAATATAACCATGCAGTCAACTATTCCTTATCTGAGCCTTGCGATCTGGGTACCGATCGTGTTTGGTATTTTGGTGTTAGCCGTCGGCTCTGACAGCAAGGCAAAGCTCGCACGTCATTTATCATTGGTCGGATCATTAGTGAGCTTTTTGTTCACACTGCCACTCGTCGACCAATTTGATTCGGCGGCGCATGGCATGCAGTTCGTTGAAAAATCAGCGTGGATAGAGCGCTTCAATGTTTTTTACCATTTGGGTATCGATGGTCTGTCGCTGTGGTTCATACCATTAACCGCCTTCATTACTTTCATCGTGGTGGTCGCTGGTTGGGAAGTGATTGAGAAGCGTGTTTCTCAGTACATGGGTGCGTTCTTAATTCTGTCCGGCGCCATGATTGGTGTGTTCTGCGCGCTGGATGCGTTGCTGTTCTACGTGTTTTTTGAAGCGACGCTGATACCGATGTTTATCATCATCGGTGTTTGGGGTGGTCCACGTCGTGTTTACGCTGCGCTTAAATTTTTCTTGTACACCTTGCTCGGCTCACTGTTGATGCTGGTGGCTTTGTTGTACTTATATGCGCAATCGAACGGCAGCTTCGATATTCAAACATGGCATAAGCTACCTTTGACGCTGTATGGACAGATTCTGGTGTTCTTGGCTTTCCTAATGGCCTTTGCAGTCAAGGTGCCGATGTGGCCAGTGCATACTTGGTTGCCCGATGCGCACGTTGAAGCACCTACGGGTGGCTCGGTGGTACTGGCGGCGATCATGTTGAAGTTAGGTGGTTATGGTTTCTTGAGATTTTCACTCCCGATTGCGCCCGACGCTAGTCACTATTTATCGGGGATGATGATTGCTTTGTCCTTAGTTGCTGTTATTTACATTGGTTTAGTCGCGCTGGTGCAAGCTGACATGAAAAAACTGGTGGCGTATTCATCGATTGCCCACATGGGTTTTGTCACCTTAGGTTTCTTTTTGTTTGGTGAGATGGCGGTGCAGGGTGGTTTGATGCAAATGATCTCGCACGGCTTTGTGTCGGGTGCGATGTTTTTGTGTATCGGCGTTCTTTACGACCGCGTTCACTCCCGCGAGATTGCAGCGTATGGCGGTGTCATCAATACCATGCCGCGTTTTGCAGCCTTGTTTGTACTTTTTTCGTTGGCAAACGCTGGGTTGCCAGGCACCTCAGGCTTCATCGGTGAATTCCTGGTGATCCTCGGTTCAGTCAAATACAATTTCTGGATCGGTTTGCTGGCGGCGACTGCGCTAATCCTTGGCGCGGCTTATTCGTTGTGGCTAGTCAAACGCGTGGTGTTTGGCGAGGTGGCGAATGACGATGTCGCTGCTCTGACAGACCTTACAGCACGTGAGTTTTTCATGCTGAGTGTATTGGCGATTGCTGTGCTGTGGATGGGCGTGTATCCCGCGCCATTTACTGATGCGATGCAGACCTCGGTGACTGATTTACTTCAGCATGTGTCTGTTTCTAAAATTCCCCAATAACCTAGAATTCCCATCGGCTGATCATGAATGAACTGAACCTGATTCCCGCTAGCGCTGAGATTTTTCTCGCGATTGCGATCATGGCCGTGCTAGTGGCCGGGCTGTTTGTGCACGAAGATAGCCAGCCTGTGAGCCACCGTTTGTCGCTACTCGCGATTGTTGTGACGGGCTACATTGCCATGCAAGGGTTTGGTGCGGCCGGTAGTAGCTACGCTTTTAATCAAATGTTTGTGAATGATCCTATGGCCATGCTGCTCAAGCTCTTTGCTTGTGCAGCCACGTTTATTACGCTGATTTATTCGCGCCAATATGTTTTGATTCGTGGCATGTTGGGCGGTTCCTTGAGCGGTGAGTTTTATGTATTAGCGCTGCTGACTTTGCTCGGCCAGATGATCATGATTTCTGGGAATAGCTTCCTGATCATTTATCTCGGACTCGAATTAATGTCGCTTTCTCTTTATGCCTTAGTGGCACTGCGTCGCGATAACCCTATCTCCACTGAAGCCGCCATGAAGTATTTTGTACTGGGTGCGCTCGCTTCTGGTTTTATGTTGTACGGTATGTCGATGTTGTACGGCGCTACTGGTTCACTCAACTTGACACAAGTAGCAGCTGCTATTGCTTCAGGTTCGGCGAGTAAGACGGTACTCGTGTTAGGTCTAGTGTTTATGGTGTCGGGCTTAGCCTTTAAATTAGGAGCAGCACCATTTCATATGTGGGCACCGGATGTGTATCAAGGCG
>JBIIQR010000143.1:0-4810 GCA_044341985.1 Burkholderiaceae bacterium | reverse complement strand
TCTCGCGGTTGAACAACTCAGTCTGACGTATAGCACCCCAGGTCAAGCCGATACGCATGCGTTTGGGCCGGTAAACTTTAGTGTGGCGCCCGGTGAATTTGTGTCTATCGTCGGCCCCTCAGGCTGCGGTAAATCGAGTTTGCTTGAGTGTGTGTCGGGTCTGATACGATACGACCTACCCATGGCGAAATCAAATTAGATGGCCAACTCGTTCGTGATCACGTACCACCTGAGGTGGGTATGGTGTTTCAGCAGGATGCGAGTTTTCCCTGGTTGACCGTATCAGACAACATCGCGTTTGGTTTGCGCTATGGTTCTCAAACAATTCCTGCCGAAAAAATCCGCTTTCGTGTTGAAGAAGCGCTGGTGCAAGTTGGCTTAACTGAATTCGCACAGCATTATCCCTCGCAACTCTCCGGTGGCATGCGCCAACGGGTATCGATGGCACGGACGCTAGTCATGCGGCCCCAATTACTTTTATTAGATGAACCATTCGCTGCGCTCGATCCACAAACGCGTTTGTTGATGGGCGAAGAGCTATTGCAGTTGTGGCGTCAGAGTGGTGCCTCGGTTTTGTTAATTACACACAGTCTGGAAGAAGCAGTCATGCTGTCGGATCGTGTACTGGTAATGAGTGCGCGCCCGGGCCTATTGCGACACGAACTAGAGACAGGCTGGCCGCGTGATCGTCACACAGAGATCACGTCTCATCCAGATTTTTCTGTGCACGTTAACGCACTGTGGGCGGTGTTGCGCGATGAGGCTATTGCCGCAATGCGTATGCAAGCATGAGTGCGCGAGGCAGACGATCATATGACGGCATACGGCTGATTATAATCAGTGGTTTTCTGTTGTCACTAGAGTTGGTGTGTCAACTGGGCTGGGTGCAATCGCAAGTCATGGTGCCACCCACGATTATGTTTAGCACTTTATTGAAGCTGTTGCATTCAGATACCATGGTGGCTGATATTGCGATAACTTTTAGCGCAGCATTCCAGGCGCTAGTGATTGCCGTACTACTTGGCATGATGCTCGGTTGGTTGATGCATCGGTGGTCTCGGCTGAGTAATGTTCTCTACCCTGTGCTGTCATCGTGGTATTCGATACCAGTCTTTGCTTTGTATCCTATGCTGATCGCGTTTATGGGGCTGAATCAGCGACCAGTGATTGCAATTGGTGTATTGATGGCTTTTTCTGCCATGGCATTGAATACGCTCCATGGTTTGCAAGCGATACCGACGGTGTTGAATAAATCAGCGCGTATCATGGGTGTGCGACATTTTTCATTTTTACTGCATGTGCAATTACCGGCTATTTTGCCGTCACTAATGACGGGTTTTAAAATGGCAGTAACCTACTCCTTTATCGGCGTGATCATGGCAGAATTTATTCTCTCGCCACGCGGTCTAGGCCACGCTATTTCCTTTGCTTACAATGATTTTGATACGCGGACGATGTACGCCTTGATGTTGTTAGTCATCGTCGTATCGGCCTCGGTGCAATGGCTGTTGATACAAATCGAACGCCGTGTTCTAGCGCATCGCGCCACCTTGGGTAGTGTCTGATGCGAATCTACGCTGACAGAGCGGTAGCGATTTTTTTAGTGCTGGGTTTGTGGCATTACTTAAGCCTATCGTATGGCAACGATGCGGTAGCAGCACCGTTGGCGACCTGGCAGCGGTTAGTGATGTTGATCAGTACCGGAGTTATTCTCCCGCACTTAGGTTTTACCTTATCTTCGTGGATAGTCAGCGTAGTGCTGGCAGGTGTAGTCGGACTGTCTTTGGGTTTATTACTGGGTTTGCACCGTGCGAGTGGGTTGATATTTGAACCCTTAATCATTGCATTGTCATCACTGCCCAAGGTCACCTTGTATCCCATGGTGCTATTACTATGTGGCTTGGGGCAATCATCGAAAATTGCCTTTGGATTTATCCATGGTGTGTTGCCCATCATGCTGTTTACGTTAGGGGCTGCGAGAGAGATCCCCTTGCATTACGTGAAAACAGCACGAACCTTGGGTTTAGATTACGCCACAACGCTTAGACGTGTAATGTTGCCAGCGATGTCATCGGGCATCATGTCTGGCTTGCGTTTGGGTGCGTCGCTGGCCTTATTGGGCGTGATCATCGGTGAGATGTTTGGCGCTCAGCGCGGACTGGGATTTTTACTGATGAATGCGATTGATATCAACGACACGGCGCAAATGGCCGCCGTGGCGTTGATATTAATTTTTCTGGCCTTAGCTCTGAACGCTATGGCCAGCTTGCTGATTTATGCGTTTGACCGAAACGCTCTGCGTAATTTCACACCAATCGCAGCAAGCTAACATTACCGAACAACAGCGAGCTGAACACGTTGTTTGTTGCGGAAAGTGTAGAGCGTTAAGGCGCTATTCTTTACATCTCCTTTAGCGTCAAACTCAATCAAACCCGTCACGCCCTGATATTTAGACGAAGCCATGACGGGTAGATATTTTGCTGGATCGGACGAGCCTGCTTTTTGCATGGCAGTGATCATTAGCCAAGTGGCATCATAGGCATACGGTGAATAGATTTGTACATTGCCGTTATACTTTTTACGAAACGCGGCACGAAAATCTTCCATTACTTTTTTCTGAGCGTCTTCAACGCCACCAGGTTCTGAGCATAAGACCACATCATCGATGAGTCCTTCGCCAGCGAGTACGGGCATTTGTTCAGAGCAGACGCCATCGCCGCCCATAAACTTAGCAGAAATACCCAACTGCTTCATTTGTCTCAGCATAGGGCCACCTACCGCATCAATACCGCCAAAGAAAATCGCATCAGGTTGTTTGGCTTTGATGGCGGTGAGAATAGCACTGAAATCAGTCGATTTGTCTGTAGTGAACTGACGACTAACAATGTTGATGCCATTCGCTTTGGCAGATTTTAAAAATTCATCCGCCAGACCTTGACCATACGCTGAGCGATCATCTACCACAGCGACATTTTTAAGTTTGAGTGTTTGCGCCGCATAACGACCCATCACACTACCAAGTTGCGCGTCATTAGCAACCACGCGAAACGCATTCTTGTAACCCTGTAGCGTGTATTTGGGATTGGTAGCCGAAGGCGAGATCTGAGGGATGCCCGCGTCATGATAAATTTTTGAGGCGGGTATGGTCGTGCCCGAATTCACATGGCCGATTAAGCCTTGGATTTTTCCATCCACCAGTTTTTGTGCGACTAAGGTTGCCTGACGGGGCTCAGCTGCATCATCTTCCGATTGCATGACAAATTTGACTTTCTTGCCGCCAATGCTGATGCCTTTGGCATTGGCTTCATCAATGGCCATGCGTACGCCGTTTTCCGTATCTTTACCTAAATGCGCGATGTTGCCCGTAAGCGGACCGGCATGGCCGATGCGCACGACCAGCTCTTGTGCTTGGGCAGAAGACAGCAAAATACACAGAGATGATGCGAGAAGCGATACGAGGAACGGAACATTAGATAAAAGACGCATGGGGTGGACCTTTCTTAGAGAAGCGGGATGATGAGCGTTCGTAGTCGTGGAGACGTTTTTAAAAAGTTAATCTTTGCGAATTTCAAGCCTATTTCATTGCTGACTGGTAGTAGATTACCTCGATTGACAGTAGAACATTCAAACAGCTCTTGGTAGCATAGCGAACCTTTCAGGCGTACTACAAGACATTCTTATAATCGCTGGTTGTCAACGCCTAAAAACCTACAATTACAATTTTATATTCGGAGACTTCATGGCAAACGTCAGTCAGCGCGCTCAAGGCTTGGGCACAGAAAACGCTTTTATTGTTCTGGCAGAAGTGAATAAGCTGATCCGTGAAGGTCGTGATGTTATTTCATTTTGTATCGGTCAGCCGGATTTTCATACACCGATGAATATTCAGGATGCGGGTGTGAAAGCGATCCGTGAAGGTCGCCACGGTTATACGCCTTCCGCTGGCATTGCTGAATTGCGTCAGGCGGTGGCCGACGATTTCATGCGTACACGCGGCATTAAGGTCGATGCCGATGACGTGGTGGTGGCTGCGGGTGCGAAACCATTTATCGCCTACACGATTCTTTCGACCACCGACTACGGCGCGGGCGATGAAGTGATTTATCCGGTGCCGGGCTTCCCGATTTATGAATCGCAGATCAAGGCCAGTGGTGCAGTCGGCGTGCCTGTCTATTTGCGTGAATCGCGTAATTTTAGTTTTGATCCGCAAGAACTCGCTGACAAGATCACTCCCAAAACGAAATTACTGATTTTGAATTCGCCACAAAATCCTACCGGCGGCATCATCCCTAAAAAAGATATGGAAGCAATTGCCGAGATTCTGCGCAAGCATCCGCAGATTTG
Source organism: Burkholderiaceae bacterium (assembly GCA_044341985.1). Taxonomy (GTDB): domain Bacteria; phylum Pseudomonadota; class Gammaproteobacteria; order Burkholderiales; family Burkholderiaceae_D; genus Pernthalerella. Next base: position 466 of record JBIIQR010000143.1, on the reverse strand, counting down.
GATTTTTGCCGATGAAATTTATGGCCGCTTGATTTACGAAGGTGAGTTTGTATCGATTGCTTCTTTACCCGGCATGCAAGAGCGCACCATCATCTCTGATGGTTGTTCTAAGACATGGGCCATGACAGGCTGGCGTTTAGGTTTTGCTGCGAACAAAAAACTGGCACCGTTCTTCACCACTTGGATAACCAATACCGAATCCTGCGCGTCACAGATCACGCAATGGGCGGGTGTCGAAGCGCTGAATGGCCCACAAGACGATGCGAATCGTATGCGCGATATTTTCCATAAACGTCGTGATTTGATTGTGGGCTTACTGAATCAAGTACCGGGGGTGACGTGTAAAAATCCTGGCGGCGCATTCTATGCTTGGCCAAATGTTACCGAGGCGTGCAAACTGACAGGCTGCAAAGATTCAGAAGAATTCCGTAAACGCTTACTGAATGAAGCGGGTTTAGCGGTGTTG
>JBIIQR010000275.1:0-3184 GCA_044341985.1 Burkholderiaceae bacterium | reverse complement strand
TAACCAGCTAGTGATACGGTTGAGCGTTGTGGAGTGAACACTCATGAAGTGGATGCGGGGTTGATACGAATTTCAGTCAAGCCATTACGCTTCAATTGCAAAACACGATCAGCGCTAGCAGCAGCGGCAGGTGAATGCGTCACGATAATCGCCGAGGCACCACTGGCACGGATTTCGTTTTTAAGTAAGTCTAATATCTCGGCAGCGGTTTCTGGGTCCAGATTGCCTGTGGGTTCATCCGCTAGCAGTAATCGTGGTTGATGCACCAGTGCGCGAGCTATCGCAACACGTTGCATTTCGCCACCGGACAATTGACGCGGGAAATCATGTGCGCGAGAAGCGAGTCCTACGCAGGCCAACATGTGATTGGCGCGATCTAAAGGAAGTTTATTCAGAACTAAGGGGAGTGCCACATTTTGCACAAGGTTTAAATGTGGCAGCAAATGAAATGCTTGAAAAATAAATCCTAGTTTTTGTCGTCGCAGCAAGGTTGATTGTTCATCATCCAGTGTATTAAGTGCGATGCCATCGATGAGCAAACTACCCGAATCAAACGTATCTAATCCTGCAATAACATTGAGCAACGTTGATTTGCCGACGCCAGATTCCCCCATGATGGCAACATACTCGCCCGGCGCAAGGCTTAACTCGACGTTAGACAGCACGGCGCGTTCGCCGTATGACTTTGTCAGTTGATGACACGCGAGAGCAAGGGGAGAGTCGCTGATGGGAAGCATGATGGAAAGCGGTTAGTAGCCTGCAGTGTAACAATCCCTTTGAATGATTGCAGAGCGCACGCCATCTGCAGCCAACAGCGATTCAAAGTGACTTAAGCCTTTAGATAACCTGCACTCCGGCTGATCCTTGCTGCAAATCGCCGATCACAGCAGCGTGAGCGAAACCGTGACGATGGAAAGTTTGCATTACTCTTTCTACCGCATCGTCGGAGCACGCAACCAATAATCCACCGGAGGTTTGCGGATCACATAACAAAGCTTGGGTGATGTCGCTGATAGTACTGGAGAGTTGAATATCTTTACTGTAGCCCGCCCAGTTTCGACCTGAGGCACCGGTAATAAATCCTTCAGAGGCTAGTTTTTCAACATTCGGCAAATAAGGTACGGCCGATACATGAATGCGCGCAGATAAATTCGCACCCAAAGCCATTTCGCGTGCATGGCCGAGTAAACCAAACCCTGTTACATCCGTAATGGCGTGCACACCGTCCACCGCAGATAAATCTTTACCCGGCGTGTTGAGTTGCGTGGTACTAGCGATCATCGCTGCGTAGCCCTGTGCATCCAATGCCCCTTTTTTTAATGCGGCTGAAAGTATGCCTACACCCAGTGGTTTACCTAGGATGAGTTTGTCACCGGCTTTAGCATGCGAATTACGTTTGATGTGATCGGGATGAACGAGTCCCATCACAACTAATCCATAAATAGGTTCGACCGAGTCGATAGTGTGACCACCTGCGACCGGTATGCCAGCTTCGGCGCAGATCGATTCACCACCAGCGAGAATTTTTCCTATGGTTTCTATCGGTAATTTATCGATAGGCATACCGACTAAAGCGAGCGCCATGATAGGTGTGCCACCCATGGCGTAAACATCTGATATGGCATTGGTGGCAGCGATGCGCCCAAAATCAAATGGGTCATCGACGATGGGCATGAAAAAATCAGTGGTGGCGATTAAGGCTTGCTCATCATTGAGTTTGTAGACTGCTGCATCGTCGGACGTTTCTATACCAACCAGTAATTGCGATGGCACGGGGAAACCGGGACTTTGCTTCAATATGCTAGACAGCACACCGGGTGCGATTTTGCAGCCGCAGCCGCCACCGTGCGAAAAAGAAGTCAGTCGAATAGGTGCATTCATGATGAAGTACTTTACGAAAATAACGATGGTGAATTATCGCGCATTCGAAACTGCGCACTACAAATGACACTGGCTCCCGTAGGAGCCAGTGAGTATGACAAGCTAGGGATTAACCGCGGCCAGTGTCGCCTCGTTGATTGCGATCACCACGAAATCCAGCGCTATCTTTGCGAGGAGCAGCGGGTTTAGCAAAAGTACGCTGACCCGGCTTGGCAGGTTTGCCGCCGCGTGAATCATTGCGGCCATCACCAGGACGCCATCCAGGACGACGACTCGGTGCTGCTGCACTGGCTTTTTTCTTCGGTTCGAAACCTTCGATGATATCGACTGGAATCACTTGTTTGGTAAAACGCTCAATGCGTTTGACGTGCACGCCTTCGGCATGATTAACCAAAGAAATAGCAATGCCGCTACGACCCGCGCGACCGGTACGACCGATACGGTGCACATAATCTTCAGGGAATTTTGGTAAGTCGTAGTTGAATACGTGCGTAATACCAGGAACATCAATACCGCGAGCAGCGACATCGGTAGCCACTAAAACACGCAACTGACCTTGGCGCAAACTGTTGAGGGTGCGATTACGTGCTCCCTGATGCATGTCACCATGCAGTGCAGCAGCAGCAAAGCCAGCGATATTCAAACGATCTGCGATGGTGTCTGCATCACGTTTGGTAGCGGTGAACACCACGGCCTGATCAATCGAAGAGTCGCGCAACAGATGATCGAGCAAACGATTTTTGTGCGACAGGTCATCCACAAAGTGAACGCGCTGCTGAATATTTTCATGGCGTGTTGATGAACCAGCAATTTGAATCAGCATCGGATCTTTAGTGATACGACGAGCCATATTGCCCACCATGCCATCCAACGTTGCTGAGAACAGCATAGTCTGACGGCTTGCAGGTGTTTTGCTGATGATCAGTTCGATGTCATCAACAAACCCCATGTCCAACATGCGATCGGCTTCGTCGAGTACCAAAATCTCTAATTGCGAGAAATCGATCTTGCCCGATTCCATGTGATCAATCAGACGACCAGGTGTGGCAACCAAAATCTCTGGATTGCGCGACAACAGTTGCATCTGTTTTGGGTAAGGCATGCCACCTAAAATAGACACGGCTTTAATGCGGCGCATGTGAATACCGTATTTGTCAGTCGCGGTAGTAACTTGTAATGCCAATTCACGTGTTGGTGTTAGTACCAGCATTTTTGGCGTCGCCGGCGTAAAACGCGTGCGCTCGCCGCGTGAGCGGGCTGATTGTGCGACTTGATTCGGAGTTTTGGCTGGCGCGGCGGCTAC
>JBIIQR010000142.1:0-4819 GCA_044341985.1 Burkholderiaceae bacterium | reverse complement strand
GCCGATGTGCTGATGCAGTTACTGGTCTGCTATGCGCTCGTGCTAATGATGGATGACATCGTAAAAATCGTCTGGGGGGCCGAATTCCAATCGATGGGAATGCCGGATGAATTTCAAGCACCGCCACTTTTTATTCTCGGCGGTGTTGTTCCCGTTTTTTATGTGTATCTGATTGCTGCCGCCGCACTGATTGCTGTGGTGCTGTGGGTAATACTGAATCACACACGGTTAGGAAAAATTGTTCGTGCCGCTGCTCAAAACCCTACTATGACTTCTGCACTCGGTCTCAACACCGGCTTGATTTACGCCGGTGTGTTTGCCTTTGGTGGTGCGCTCGCAGGTATGGCGGGTGGCTTAGCAGCGCCGGTACGATCCATGTCGCCGGGCATGGGATTTTCTATTCTGATTGAATCGTTCATCGTGACCGTCATCGGCGGCATGGGATCTGTCAGCGGCGCATTAGTTGGCGCTTTAATGATTGGCTTAATACGCGCCTTCGGAACGATAGGCTTTCCTTTATTCGTTGAAGGGCTAATGTTCATCGCCATGGCATTGATATTAATACTGCGTCCGAATGGATTGCTTGGCAAGGAAACACGCGCATGAAACAGTCCTCTACATTTCGTTCGGATTTTTTGTGGGCATTGCTGGCACTGGCTGTATTGGCGCTGATCCCCGCTTTGTCATCATCGCGTGTGCTACTGGATTATGTCATTCGCTTAGCGGCGATGGGCATCTTCGCTACCTCGCTCAATATCTTAGTAGGCTATGGCGGATTAGTGTCGTTTGGTCACGCTATGTTTTTTGGTGGCGGGGCGTATGCCTTTGCGTTAACCATGCAAAAAACCAGTGCGCCGATTCCACTTGCCATGCTGGTGGCCATTTTGTTTTGCGCGGTGCTAGGGTTCATCGTCGGCGCGATCTGTGTTCGACTTAAAGAAATTTATTTTTCTTTCTTGACGCTGGCGTTTCAAATGCTCTTACACAGCGTGATCTTGACCTGGACGTCACTCACTGGCGGCGATCAAGGACTGACTGGCGGTATTCCACGCACACCTTTTCTCGGCATTAATCTGGCCGATCACACCCAGTTCTATTGGTTCGCCTGTGTAATGGCAGTGGCGTGCTTACTGTTGATACGCATTGTGCTGCAATCACCGTTTGGCTACACCTTACGTATGGTGCGCGATAGCGCTGAGCGCGCGCGCTATCTGGGTATCGATGTGTGGCGGGTAAAACTGTACGCTTTTATTCTTGCCTCATCACTGGCGGGCGCAGGTGGCATCATCATGGCCTTGTTTGTATCAGGCGCTTTCCCTGATTTTGGATACTGGACTATGTCAGGTGAAGCGATCTTCATGATCATGATGGGTGGTTTGAATATATTCATCGGCCCAGTGGTTGGTGCTTCCTTACTGCTGCTGTTCAATGACGTGATCACACGCAGCACAGAATTCCATGGCTTAGCCTTGGGTATCGTGGTGATGCTGTTTGCCTTGGGCTTTAAGCGTGGCATCACTGACTTTATTCAACAACTATTTCAAACAATTAAAAATAAGCGAGACGCGCAATGAATAAAAAAACTGTGACCGTGGTCACTGGTGGCGCCAGTGGCATTGGAGCGGCGTGTGTACAGCATCATGTCAAACGTGGCGATGATGTGATCGTGCTCGATCTTCCCGGTACCTGGTCAGAGGCAAAAACTAAAGAGACCGGCGTTAAAGCCTTTTACCCTTGCGATGTACTGCAAGACCAAACGGTGCACGACGCAGCGAAACTCATCGAAAAAAATCACGGTGACGTCACAGGACTGATTAATAGTGCCGGTATCTTGCAGCGCAAGCTGCCACCCGAACAATTAACTATGGCCGAATGGGACAAGGTAACCGATGTCGATCAACGCGGTACCTATCTTTGCTGCGTGGTGTTTGGTTCGCGTATGGCAGAACTAGGGCATGGTGCGATTGTGAACATCGCATCAATCACGGGATGGCGCTCAATTCCTCTGCATGCTTATGCCCCTGCTAAAGCAGCGGTGATTTCCATGACGATGTGTTTGGCCGCTGAATGGGGACGTTCCGGTGTGCGCGTGAATGCGGTGGCACCGGGTTACACGCTCACTGAAGCATTACAAACCGCGATTGATCGCGGTGATCGTAATCCCGCCGATTTGTCTGAACAATCCGCGATGGGACGCTTAGTGATGCCTGATGAAGTGGCCGATGGTGTCGGCTTTCTTTTATCCGATGCAGCGCGCGCAATTACAGGCGTGACCTTGCCGATTGATGTGGGCTGGCTGTGTGGCACGACCTGGGGCACCTATGGTGGCGTTCCACCTGCACGTCCACTCAAGCCGTAAGATTGATTAGATCGCGAACCTACGCATGTTAAAAGTCGAAAACCTTCGTAAATCGTTTGGTGGAGTGGTGGCCACCTCCGATGTCTCTATTGATTTCCCTGCCGGCTCTCTGTCTGCCGTGATCGGACCAAATGGCGCGGGCAAGACTACCTTCTTCAATTTAATTTCGGGTGGCTTGCAACCAGATTCGGGCCGCATTTTGCTCGATGGTGAAGACATCGTTGGTCTGCCGAGTAGTGAGATCGTGCGCAAAGGCATAGGACGTGCATTTCAAGTCGCTAAACTATTTAAATCGCTGACAGTGGAAGAATCATTACGCGGCGCACTGCAATCGCCGTTGGGCCGCTCACTGCAAATGCATGGTCGGTTTCCAACCAATGACACACGTGACCGCGCGCATGAAGTGATGGAACAACTCGGCTTGCAACAAAAAGCCGACGTCATCAGTGGCAATCTTTCACACGGCGATCAAAAGCTACTCGATATTGCGCTTGCGCTGGTGCTCAATCCTAAAGTCTTGCTGCTTGATGAACCGGTAGCCGGCATGGGTCCGGAAGAACGTACGCAAATGATCGATACGGTCTATGCGCTTTGGAAAAAGGGTGGCTTGACCGTGGTAATGATTGAGCATGATATGGAAATCGTCTTCCGTATTTCGCAGCACATTCATGTGCTTTCGTATGGCAAATTGCTCGCGCAAGGTAATCCCGAGCAAATTCGCACTAACCCAGCGGTGATCGAAGCCTATCTGGGCACGCCCAAGGAGGCACGCGCATGACGAACATGCTTTCAGTGACGGACTTGGATGTGAACTATGGCAGTAGCCAAGTGTTATTCCAATTAAAGCTACACGTAAAAAAAGGCGAAACCTTAGCGCTACTTGGGCGTAATGGCGCAGGCAAGAGCACAACGATAAAAGCAATCGCCGGTGTGATCGCTGCCCGTCGTGGTCGCGTAGAACTCGAAGGTAAAGCTATCACTGGCATGCCCTCACATAAAATTGCGCGTGCAGGGATTGGTTTTGTTCCCGAGGATAGACAAATCTTTACGGATCTATCCGTGGAAGATAATTTGTTAATCGCCACCAAGCGCGGCGCACATGGCCAGCAAGAGTGGTCTATCGATCGTGTGTATGACATGCTGCCTCTGCTCAAACCTTTGCGCGTTCGTCTGGGTGGACAGTTATCGGGGGGTGAGCAGCAAATGCTGACGATTGGTCGCTCGCTGATGGGTAATCCTGATTTATTATTACTCGATGAACCCAGCGAAGGTCTGGCGCCGATCATGGTGCAAAAAATTGGCGAACTGATTGAAGACTTACGCAAATTAGGAACCACGATTGTGCTGGCTGAACAAAATCTGCATTTTTGTTTAGGCTTAGCGGATCGCGCAGTTGTCATCGACAAAGGCTCGGATGTATTTGAAGGCAGTATTGCTGAACTCGAAGCGAATGCCGATATCAAACAACGCTATCTCTCTGTTTAATAAAAAATACAATAAATTATGACAATCTCACTTCCTAAAGCATTTGATATGCACGGTCAGCGCGTACTGATTACCGGCGCCGCTGGTGGCATTGGATCTGAGACTGCCAAGCTCTGCAGTCAGCTGGGTGCGACAACCATACTGACGGATATTGCTGGTGTTACTAAAAAATTAGAGGGCTTAGCTTCTTCTTTAAAAAATGTAGAAGCCGTTCATGCACTCGACATTACCGATCGTAAAGCGGTTGAAGCTATCGTGGCGCAACATGCGCACATCACTGCGTTAATCGATACCGCAGCGATTTGTCCGTTTGATGAAGACTGGATGGCACCCGATTGGAATGAGCAATCGTTTCATCGTGTGATGGAAGTGAATGTGCTTGGGCCGATCAATTTAGTACGTGCTGTGATGCCGGGAATGATAGAACGCAAAAACGGCAGCATAGCGCTGTGCGGATCGATTGCCGGATGGATGGGTGGTTTGTTAGCCGCGCCGCACTACGCCGCCTCTAAAGGTGGCGTTCATGCACTGGTGCGTTGGTTCTCACAACGCGCCACGCCGCACAATGTGCGCGTGAATGCGGTGGCACCCGGCCCGATTGCAACGGGTATGACGGATGGTCAACCCTACCCGACAGAAAAATATCCTATGCAACGCATGGGGCGCCCGGATGAAATTGCGAATGCGCTGGTCTTTCTAGCTTCGCCCGCCGCATCGTTCATGGCAGGCAGCATCATGGATGTAAATGGCGGTGTATTACTGCGCTAATTAGCTCAGCGTAAAACCTACATAACCATTACTAGTCGCATCAGCCACAATCTTTTGGTATTTCGCAAAGCCACCGGCATACGGCATAAACACGCGTGGCTTACCGGGCACATTGGCACCGAGATACCACGAATGCGTCGCACTCGGCAGCAAGGTTGAATTCGCTGCGTGGTTAACTTCTAGTACCCAATCGTCCGCCGCTTTTTC
>JBIIQR010000140.1:0-4866 GCA_044341985.1 Burkholderiaceae bacterium | reverse complement strand
CTGAAAATTTGCCGCGTCATTATGGTTTGCAATCCGATGGCATGTACAAACTGTCGGATGATCAGGCGCAGGAAATTTTGCAGATGCGTCTGCAACGTTTAACGGGTCTTGAGCAAGATAAGATTGTTAACGAATACAAAGAAGTCATGGAGCAGATCGCTGATTTGCTAGATATTCTGGATCGACCCGAGCGCGTAACCACCATTATTAGTGATGAGCTGATCGCCGCTCGCAACGAATACGGCGAGGGCAATAAAGATAAACGACGTTCGACCATAGAAATCAACGCGACGGATTTGGGTACGGAAGATTTGATTACGCCTCAGGATATGGTGGTCACACTTTCGCATTCGGGTTATATGAAATCTCAACCCTTGTCGGAATACCGTGCACAGAAACGCGGCGGTCGTGGAAAGCAGGCCGCGGGTACTAAGGATGATGATTGGATAGAACAACTCTTCATTGCAAATACTCACGACTACATTCTTTGCTTCTCCAATCGTGGTCGTATGTATTGGCTCAAAGTATGGGAAGTGCCGCAGGGCTCACGTACATCGCGCGGTAAGCCGATTGTGAATATGTTCCCGCTGCAAGAAGGCGAGAAAGTCACCGTGGTGTTGCCTTTATTTGGTGAGGACAGTAAATTCCCTGAAGACCGTTACGTATTTATGGCGACATCGCATGGTGTTGTGAAAAAAACGTCGCTCTCTGATTTCAGTAATCCTCGTAAGGCAGGCATTATCGCCGTTGATTTGGATGAGGGTGATTTCTTGATCGGAGCATCTCTTACAAATGGTGGTAATGATGTGATGCTGTTCTCGGATGCGGGTAAAGCGGTTCGTTTTGATGAAAGTGATGTGCGTCCTATGGGTCGCACAGCGCGCGGCGTGCGCGGCATGAATCTCGACGAAGGTCAGCTCGTCATTGCGATGTTGGTCGCGCAGACTGAGCAACAATCCGTTTTAACAGCGACTGAAAATGGTTACGGCAAGCGTACGCCGATTACGGAATACACTCGTCATGGTCGCGGCACCAAAGGCATGATCGCGATTCAAACTAGTGAGCGCAACGGCAAAGTCGTGGCGGCTACGTTGGTTGAATCGACCGATGAAATCATGATGATTACGACCGGTGGTGTATTGATACGTACGCGTGTGTCTGAGATTCGTGAAATGGGCCGTGCTACTCAGGGCGTGACCTTGATTGCAGTGGAAGATGGAACGCGTTTATCCGGTCTTCAGCGTATTGCAGAGAGTGATGCAGAAGACGTAGTTTCGGATGACGCGGTTTCGGATGAGGATGACGCAGGCTGATCTGCGTATCCTAGGCGCCTGTTGGCGATAGTTGACGGTACCTTATCGGCGATGAAAAAAACAAAGGCAACCAGCCATGAGTGATGACAAACTCAAACCTTTGCGCGAACAGATTGATGCTCTGGATGCGCAGCTACTGACCCTGCTCAATGAGCGTGCAAAAGTCGCTCAGCAGGTAGGTCACGTCAAGGCAGAAACCAATGCACCGGTATTTCGACCTGAGCGCGAAGCACAGGTGTTGGCGCGTGTCGCTAAAAACAATCCCGGACCACTGCATTCCGCTGATTTGCAGTCGATTTTTCGTGAAGTGATGTCAGCGTGCCGAGCCCTTGAAAATCGCGTCACGGTTGCGTTTCTTGGCCCCGTGGGTACGTACAGCGAACAAGCGGTGTGGCAGCAATTTGGTCAGGCAGTTATTGAATTACCGTGTATATCGATCGATGAAGTATTTCGTTCGGTAGAGGCGGGCACGGCAGAATTCGGCGTGGTACCGGTAGAAAATTCTACCGAAGGAACTATCAATCGTACACTCGATTTATTGTTGCAAACAACCTTGACCATCAGCGGTGAAGTTGCTTTGCCTGTGCATCATAGTTTGATGACGCGCACCGGCAGCATGGAAGGCGTCAAGCGCATTTGTGCTCATTCACAGGCATTGGCTCAATGCCAATCATGGTTGAATGAACATTACCCAACCATAGAACGCCAAGCGGTTGCCTCGAATGGCGAAGCTGCAAAAATTGCGGCTGACGATCACAGTGCTGCCGCCATCGCGGGTGAAATGGCGGCGAAGCGTTACGGTCTGTCGATTGTTCATGCACACATTCAAGATGATCCACACAATCGCACGCGGTTTGTGGTGATTGGTCGTTTAATTCCTTCAGCATGCGGAAAAGATCAGACGTCTATCGTTTTATCGGTACCGAATAAACCTGGTGCTGTTTATGAATTACTCGCGCCACTAGCTAAACACGGCGTGTCCATGACACGCTTTGAATCACGTCCTGCAAGAACAGGTCGTTGGGATTATTACTTCTATGTCGATATTCAGGGTCATGCGAATGATCCGACGGTATCAAAGGCCCTAGCCGAGTTGCAGACACAAGCGGCTTTTTTTAAAGTGTTAGGTTCCTACCCACACGCTTCCTGATTTTTTTATTACTTATGAATTTCGGTCCTGATTACGTCCGTGCGATCGCCCCTTATCAGGGCGGCAAACCTATTTCGGAAGTCGCACGAGAGTTTGGTCTTGATGAAGCAACCATCGTCAAGCTGGCATCCAACGAAAATCCGCTTGGTCTTCCTGAGAGCGCTCGGCAAGCGATGCTTGTCGCGTTGGCTGAAATAGCGCGTTATCCCGATTCAAATGGGTTTGACCTGAAGGGCACCATCAGCAAGAAATTTTCTGTGCCTACCGATTGGATTACGTTAGGTAATGGAAGTAATGACATTCTTGAATTGGCAGCGCGTGCTTTAGTCGCGCCTGGTCAAGCGGTGGTGTATTCAGAGTTTTCTTTTGCGGTGTATCCGTTAGCAACGCAGGCCGTTGGAGCGAAGGCGATTGTGGTGCCTGCAGTGAATTATGGACACGATCTGGATGCCATGCGTGCGGCCATCACCAATGAAACGCAGCTCGTTTTTGTGGCGAATCCCAACAACCCAACCGGCACATTCATTTCAGCGGAGAAGATTCACTCATTCATACAATCTGTTCCATCATCAGTGGTGGTGGTCTTGGATGAGGCATACACAGAATATCTGTCTGATGCGCAGCGCTATGATTCTTTGCAATGGGTAGCGCAGTATCCCAATCTGATTGTTTCACGGAGCTTTTCTAAAGCATATGGTCTGGCCGGTTTGCGTGTGGGTTTTGGTATTGCTCAGCCAGCATTGACGGATTTACTGAATCGTTTGCGTCAGCCCTTCAATGTCAATTCTTTGGCTCAGGCAGCGGCGATTGCAGCATTAAATGATGCGGCGTATTTGAAAAAAAGCGCGGAAGTCAATGCGCAAGGTTATCAACAACTCACGTCGGCATTCGATAGTATGAAGATTGAATACCTGCCTTCGTCTGGGAATTTTGTGTTGTTTCGTGCGGGTCATGATGATGGCGCAGGTGCTCGCGTGAATCTCGCGTTACTTAAGAAGGGCATCATCGTTCGCCCAGTAGGTAATTATGGTTTGCCGCAATGGCTGCGTGTATCGATAGGACTGCCAGAAGAAAACGCTGCGTTTCTTGCCGCTCTTAAAGCGATACTCGCTTGAGCGTGGATGAGCAAGCGGTGAGCAAACCAATGTCACTAAATAAAATCGCCATTTTGGGCGTCGGCTTGATTGGTGGATCGTTCGCCCTTGCACTCAAGAACAAAGGCGTGGTGGCTGAGGTGATGGGTGTGGGTCGCCGACGCGAAACGCTAGAGCGCGCTAAATCACTGGGCTTAATCGACAGCATTGCTGAAACAATTCAACATGCTGTAGCGGATGCTGATCTGGTACTTATCGCAGCGCCTGTTGCGCAGACCGGTTCGCTGCTTGCTGCCATCGCTCCGCACTTATCGTCCGATACGGTAGTAACGGATGCCGGCAGCACGAAGTCGGATGTGGTGCTGGCGGCAAGGCATGCTCTAGGTTCAAAGGTTGCGCAGTTTGTACCAGCCCATCCGATTGCTGGTCGCGAGCAGAATGGTCCTGAAGCTGCACTGAGTAATTTGTACGTTGGTAAAAAAGTGATTCTCACTCCGCTGCAAGAAAACTCTCCATCAACGATTGCGCGAGTCGCGAATGCTTGGGAGCAGTGCGGCGCACTGATTCATCAACTCGACGCAGCCGAACACGATGCCGTGTTTGCAGCGGTTAGTCACTTGCCACATTTACTAGCGTATGCGTTGGTTGATGATATTGCAGCGCGCGCTAATGCTGAGACGCTTTTTCAATATGCAGCGAGTGGTTTCCGCGATTTCACTCGCATTGCAGGTTCTTCGCCCGAAATGTGGCGTGATATTGCCTTGGCTAATCGTCCTGCACTACTCAGCGAATTAGACTCCTACATTGCTCAGGTAACGCAGTTGCGGGAACTGTTAGCCAAACAAGAGGGCGCTGGCTTAGAAGCGATTTTTGCACGCGCGCGTGATGCACGGCAGAGCTGGATTGCGGCGATTGAAGCTGCTGAACAGCAGCGACCTCACGAGCAAGGTGGAGACTAACTCATGAAACATTATCCGCATCACCTTGATCTTAAGCCTGCAAGCGCTGCGCGCGGCACGGTACGGTTGCCGGGTTCAAAAAGTATTTCAAATCGCACCTTGTTGCTTGCGGCAATGGCGCGAGGAACCACTGAGATCAAATCGCTTTTGGCGTCTGACGATACGCATGTCATGTTGATGGCGCTGCAAAAGTTAGGCGTGCACTGGCAACAGCATGGTGAGAGCCAAGATTATTCTGTCGTAGGTGCGGGTGGGGCTTTTCCGATTCATTCAGCTGATTTATTTATGGGGAATGCCGGCACGGCCATTCGACCATTAACAGCGGCGTTGGCGGCGATGGGTGGCGATTA
>JBIIQR010000139.1:0-4915 GCA_044341985.1 Burkholderiaceae bacterium | reverse complement strand
ATAGAGCGCAAGAGTTGCAAGCCTGGCCAGCGGCGTATTTGGGTTGTTTTGATTTATCAACCTTGGTGGCGTCAGCCTTGTAAGCCATAGCAGCTGCTTGTGGATCGTTTTCTGCTACTAATTCTGCAGCGCTAGCTTTAACTCCAGCACCAATGAGAAGGCTGCCAGCTGCAACGTTGAGCATGAATTGGCGGCGGTCAGATGAGAATTTGATGATCGAAGTTTTCATAAATAAATCCGTGAATAGATAGCGTGATTCAGACGTAAATGCTTAGTTCGTCACTTTTGCACTGCGGGTTAACATCTGATCGCTGCAAACCTTGCTAACGATATTGATGTCGTGCTGGATAACTGGTGTGTAAAACGACAAATCAGCAATGTTTTTGCTGCTTTGGTTATCGTCTTTAGAGGACATAGCGGTGAGTACTTTAAAGCCAGCTAGCGAAAGCTTTTGGTCTGCGCAAGAAACCACATAATCAATCTGTTGAACGCCTAAGTCGCCCATGTCGTAAAACTCACGCAGTTTAGTTTTGCCGTTGGCGTTGTTGGCGACGATAGCCCAATTGTTGTTAGAGATATTAAAGGAGGCTACTTTTTCACCGTCAATAATTGCTGCCGAATTAGTGGCAGGTGCCGCGAAAACAGCGCTGCTTGAGACAAGAAGTATTGAGAGGATGGCTTTGCTAAACATGACTGGCTCCGGTAAGTTAAGGAAACTAATTGGTTGATTACATAACTTCGTAGTCTACCAGTTGAACACATCCTGTCAAGAAAAAAATAAACAATATATAAATATAATAGAAATATCCCCAAAAACCTTACATTTATATGTTCAAAATATGTTCAAAACATAAAATATATGTAAAAATGATCTTTGTTTTGATATAGTTTAATTACTATTTTGCTTATTTTTCAGCACAAACTGCTATAATTTTATCTGAGTTTATTTTTTACATAGTCAAAATATAAACAAAAAGTAATTTAAGGTTAAAACCTAAGCATGTTGGCGCCACTTATTGGACACTTAGTTAACAATGGAATTAATAAATAAGCATCAGTATGCGATTGGCGTCGTCGCCAGGCGCACTCAAACTCACCCAGAAACCATCCGTGTCTGGGAGCGGCGTTATGAACTAATCGTTCCTGGTCGTAGTGAGACGGGAAGGCGGCTTTACTCAGAGAACGATATTGCCAAGCTAACCTTGGTGAAACGATTGACCGAGTTAGGCCACTCTGTCAGTAGTTTGGCCAAACTGTCCAATGACGAGCTTCGTGATCGACTCAATGCATCATTGGCGAGTGAGCCGAGCAAATACGTAGAACAGTTATCCAAGTTGCGCGTCGTTTTTGCAAACGACGCCTTGCGCCTTCGTCTAAGCCGTGAGTTGCTGATTCATGAAGATATTACTGTTGTTGATTTCCCGAATAAAAATCCTTCTTCCGTCATGGAACCGCGAGCGGATATCGTTATTGTTGATCTTGTGACCTTAAACGAGGAATCGCTCTCCGATGTACGTCATTACTTGGTAGAGACAGGCTGTGAATCAGCGTTGGTGATTTTTAATTTTGGTACTAAAAAATCGATTCTTGAGCTTGAGGATGCGGGAGTGGTTTGCTTAAAAGGATCGGTGGCTGCTGCAGAAATATACCGCGCATGTCGTTCCATCAAGCCGACTTTATCTAATTCCAGGCCCGCACTCAATCAAACCGTAACATCACCTCGTTTTACTAACGAACAGCTTTCTCGTATCGCTGCTCTTACGAGCAAAATTGCGTGCGAATGTCCGAATCACCTTGCTGAGTTGATCATCAATCTCACTGCATTTGAAAAGTACAGTAGCGAATGCGCGAATCGCAACGAGGAAGATGCACAACTACATTCTCAACTAAACCAGGCCGCAGGCGCTTCTCGCCTAATACTAGAAGAAAGCTTGATTCGGTTGATGGAGATTGAAGGCATTGAAGTTTGAAATCAGATGAATGTTACGTTTAACCTTATTGATGATGGCGCCAAAGTGAATCGACTTCCATTTATGAAATACTGCTTTGCCTATAACTGGTGGTTTTGTAAAGCGACGATTCCTGCTTTCGGCACTGTACCGCAAGCCATTGGGCGTTATATACGATGGGCACCGTCGATTTTTGTACTCGCCGCCTTTTCTTTAACCGTATCTTCGTCAGCCTACAGCTCAGTAGAAAAGGTACAAGAGCCACCGGCCGGACTAGAGGTATTAACTAAACCAAAGTTAGTAGGGCATCATCTCTTTACGTTTTTTGGATTAGAGATTTATCACATCAGTCTTTGGTCATCGCCTGAATGGAAGGCAGAGAAATGGAATCGACAACCGTTTGCATTGTCGCTGCTCTATTCCCGCAATTTGAGTGGTGAAGAGATCGCAAAACGATCGATAGCTGAAATTAAAAAACAAACCCCCCTAACTGACGACAACTCACAGCAGTGGTTGAATCAACTGCGTGTTTTGATTCCGTCGGTTAAAGCGGGCGACAGGCTAACCGGTGTATACCAGCCCTCGGGCAGTTTAGTGTTTTGGTTAGACTCAAAAAAATTAGGCGAAATAAACGATCCCGCCTTATCTGAGGCATTTATGGCGATATGGTTATCCAACAAAACCTCAGAACCAAAGATGCGGAAAAAATTGTTTGGCGATGTATCTTGAACAATTTCACCACTGGTGATTAACTAATTGAAGCAAGAAAAAAATGAAAAAAGCCCACAAACATTCGTCTGCGGGTTTTTTGGGGGGTAAAGCAGGGTGTGTCGCGACTGATAAAAGATTTTTGCTAATGTATTTGAGCCTGTATTCCCTAAGAAAGCAGATCAACCCCTCGTCGGCTGAACCACCAGCTTAACTCCTAGAGCTTTGCAGACACGCGATATGGTGTCAAAACGCGGCTGAGAATCAGCCCGCAGCGCTTTATATAGTGCTTCACGGCCGATGCCGGTCTCTTCGGCAATATGTGCCATGCCACGTGCTCTGGCTGCTACTCCTAGTGCGTGCGCGAGTTCTCCTGCATCGCCTTCGTCAATCACTAATGATAGGTAGGCAGCAATGTCAGCATCATCTTTCAGATGTTCGGCAGGATCGAAAGTAGGTAGGTCTTCTACCTTAATTTTTTTAATCATTATTTACTCCTCAACCGTTTTCGATAAAGCAATTGCTTAGCTAATGTCTGCGCGCTGAGTCGCCTTATCTCCGCCACCTAGCATTATGATCAACGTGCCGCCTCGTTCAACGTAGTACATTGGCCATCCGGAGCCGAAGTGTTCTCTCATCTCGCTAACGCCTTCCCCCACCGGCTCAACATCACCGAGCAAACCGCGTGCTACTTTCTCCAAACGCCGTATTTTTATTTGGTGACGGCTTCCTTAGTAATCTCAATTAATATTTCATTGCGCCTGCGCCAAGGCAGTGTAAAAGGATCGTTGTAACGTGCGACTTGAGGAGTGCCAACCAGAGTTAGTTGACGCGACAGGGCCCACTCAGTAAGTCGTTCGGTATTTTCTTTAATAGCACTCGCTGTTGCCCACCCACTAAATCGGATAGAAACCATCTCATGGTCGGCGACGCGACGAATGGCCACTTGTGAATTGATGGGTTTAGGAAGCGTATCCAATTTTTCTTGGCTAGGCATGACAAAGTGTAGTCTCCAACCAGTTGGAATAGGAGTAACCGTAACAGGTGCCGTCATGGCAATTTTTCGGCTGTTTCCCGTCTCACCTGTATTTTCTCCAAAAATATAGGCAGCAACGCGCCGAAATCCGGTTCGACTGGCCGAATCAAAATCGCCGGGTAGCTCGGTTTCTGCTACGACAAAACTGGGGTAATGTCGTTGCTCAAACGGCGGCTCAGAAACTAGAA
Organism: Burkholderiaceae bacterium; assembly: GCA_044341985.1. Lineage (GTDB taxonomy): Bacteria > Pseudomonadota > Gammaproteobacteria > Burkholderiales > Burkholderiaceae_D > Pernthalerella. The sequence continues at coordinate 1,034 of JBIIQR010000139.1, read as the reverse complement.
CGCGATAGGGTGCTTCTTCAACAGCCATGGCAGCCTTCGTGAAGAAAAAAAATAGGTAACTTACAATCTGGACTGAATAAACATTAGGTAGCAGACGTCGGTACATTACAGCATCCTTCTATACTGAATTAAAAATGGCAGTTGTGCATGAATCAACCTATCCAATGATTATGAACTATATAAAGCATAGCATTTTGTCGATGATCATCATTCTTTCGGCCGGCTTACTCAGTGCTTGTGCCGGCTACGGCCCCACCAACAGCATGATAGGTAACAGTAAGGATCACATTGTTAGTGTATTGGGCAAGCCATCAACCGAGCTGCAGACATCCGATGGGCAGTTACTGATTTATTCTAAGGGCCCTTTCGGTAAACAAACCTTTTTCGTTTATCTGAACCGTGATGGCGTAGTGCAGCGTTGGACACAAGTGCTTGATGAGAAAAATTTTGAGCGTATCGTGCCCGGTATGACGCGCGATCAAGTCATAGAAACCATTGGGGAAGCAAAAGACCGATTTGGATTGGCGCGAGATCGGGGTTATGTTTGGAATTACCGTTACGTGAATCCCTTTTGCTTTTGGTTTCAAATTGAATTTGCGGCTGACGATACCGTTCGATCTACCGGCTATTCAAAACCACCAGAGTGTCGTGTGCGCGCGATTAGATAATTTTTATAATCGATGACTAGTTTGATAAAAAGGCTTGCTTTGAAACGGGCTTGGCTCAGCGCGGCATTGCACCCACAGATTGCACATGTTTTATTTGTAGGCGAAATGTGCCTGACTGTTGGTTAGCAATCAGGATGCCGATCTCTCGCACGGCTGAAAAAACCAGCGCGGGTGCATCTACAGGTCGCCCGCGAAAGCTCGCTTTAAAATCGCTGGGGAGGAAGAGGTGTGTTTTCCATTCGCGTGTAGCAAAAAATTCTGCTTGGTACAGCGGCGCTCTGCTTGAGGCGTCAGTGCGTAAGACCAGTTTGTATAACTTTTCGTCTCCCCGAAGAGCGACATTAAGTGCAGACGTACCCACAGGGA
>JBIIQR010000138.1:0-4922 GCA_044341985.1 Burkholderiaceae bacterium | reverse complement strand
GGTCGAGATTCCAAAAATCCTTAGCGCTGAAGTCGTCACCGTATCGCTGCAGCTAAATACGAAAAAAACCGACCCCGTCTGGGAGTTGGATTTAGATGAGCTATTGGATGCACTAACGCCAGGCACCCAAGCCTTGCTGTTGAATTCACCCAATAATCCTACGGGATGGGTGATCACCCGTGAACAACAAGACATCGTTCTGGCGCATTGTCGTAAACACGGTATCTGGCTAATCGCTGACGATGTGTATGAGCGCTTAGTTTACGACCAGGCTCCTGGCACACCGCCGTGTGCGCCCTCATTTCTAGATATAGCTGAAGCCGATGAACGCGTCGTCTCTATCAACAGTTTTTCTAAGTCGTGGTTAATGACAGGCTGGCGCTTGGGTTGGATACAAGCGCCTGAATCACTGATCGCCGATCTAGGCAAACTCATCGAATACAACACTTCCTGCGCACCAGGTTTTGTACAACAAGCCGGTATCGTTGCCGTCGAGCGTGGCGAAGAAATAATCACTCACACGCTTGAACGCTACACCCGCGCACGCAATTACTTGTATGAACAACTGTCGCGTCCTTTTTTCCGAGAAGCCGGCATCATTGCACCATTGCCTAAAGGCGCGATGTACTTGTTTTTTAAAATACAAGGCGAAAAAGATTCGCTCGCGCTGTGTAAACAACTGGTTACAGAGGCCGGCATAGGCTTAGCACCCGGTAGTGCGTTTGGCCCCGAAGGTGAGGGCGCCATTCGTTGGTGCTTTGCCAGCTCACTCGATAAACTTGAGCTGGGTGTTCAACGATTAGAAAATTTTATGAAACACCACACTGCTTAAATTTTCACGTGTTTTTACCTCCTTATAAATAATAACTAGTCTTCGGAGAGATCATGAGCCAACGCATTAAAACCGCCATTTCAGGCAGCCTACCCAAACCCGCATGGCTTGCTGAACCAGAAAAACTCTGGGCGCCGTGGCAGTTGCAAGGTGAAGCACTAGAACAAGCTAAAGCGGATGCGATGCGACTAGCCGTAGATGATCAACTGCGCGCTGGCATTACCGTGATTGGCGATGGTGAACAAACTCGCCAGCATTTCGTTACCACGTTTATTGAACACCTCGGCGGCGTGGATTTCGTTAATAGAAAAACCGTGCGTATTCGTAATCGTTATGACGCCGATGTGCCGGTCGTGATTGATAAAGTAGTGCGCACGAAATCTGTGTTTGTAGAAGATGCTAAACGTCTGCGCAAACTAACTAAAGGCCCGATCAAATTCACCTTGCCAGGGCCGATGACAATGATCGATACGCTGTTCGACGATTATTACAAAAGCCGCGAAAAACTGGCTTGGGCGTTTGCTGAAATCTTAAATCAAGAAGCGCTTGAGCTGGCCGCAGCCGGTATCGATGTCGTGCAATTCGATGAACCTGCATTCAATGTATTTTTTGATGAGGTGCGCGACTGGGGTGTAAAAACTCTTGAACGTGCGGCTCAAGGCTTGAGCTGCAAATCGGCTGTTCATATTTGCTACGGCTATGGCATTGAAGCCAACATTAAATGGAAACAAGGCCTGGGCGAAGAGTGGCGTCAGTATGAGCATGTATTTCCGCTACTTGCTAACAGCACGATCGATCAAGTCAGTTTGGAATGCCAGAACTCGCGCGTTCCTATGGAATTGATCGCCATGTTGAAGGGTAAAGACGTGATGGTGGGTGCCATTGATGTAGCGACATCCACCGTTGAAACGCCCGAGCAGGTAGCGGATGTATTGCGCCGCGCACTAAAGTATGTCGATGTTAAACACATCCATGGCTGTACTAATTGTGGCTTAGTGACGCTGCCGCGCGATATCGCCGCCGCGAAATTACAAGCTTTGGCTGCCGGCGCTGATTTGCTCAGTAAAGAGCTCGGTCTCGATTAATTGCAACGAAATCCGTACCGGCAGCCACTGCCGGTACAATAGCGCCATGGATGTCACCATCACAGAACTAGAAGAAGCTATTAACTATTGGCGGCGCATGCGACCGGCTACCGGAGAGGAGCGTGCGCTCTCGCCGGAAGTTAATGCACTGGTCGACGCTTATGCACTAATGATTTTTGAGCGCTCGCGCGTTTTGCCTTTGTCAACGCTCAGCGAAGCGGCGCTCGCATTAATAGAAGCCTGGCGCACCTCTGCTGAAGGTCATGCGGCCTGATGCCGCTTCTGCCTCTGCGTACCTGACTTAGCTCGATCTGTCTTTGTTGTTGATGCATTGACCTGATTCAAGGGCGTGGCGGCTACCTGAACATCGGGATTTATACTCTCCAGCCACTCATTCAATAATGCGCTCAAACGCTCAGGCGAAATTCTGTGAGTCGCATCTGTTTTAGCGTATATCCAATCGGATAGCGCAAGAAAGCGCGCAAACGGCGAATCTGCCATCACCTCTGGCAATAGTGATTTGAAGCGCCCGCTATTGGCCACCAAATCCCAGTAGCGTGCAAACCTAACCAGGCGTTGCATGGTATTGAAATCAATGCGGTCGTTCGCCAAGATGGTGTACGGCGGTGACGAATCAAAAATCAGCCCGTAGTTTTTAGTGTGACGACTAATTGGCGCTCCGCGCAAACGCTTCAAGATACCAAATTGAATTTCATGGGGTTGTAGCGACACTAACTGATCGAATCCACGCGCAAAGCTATCTATATCTTCACCAGGTAAGCCGGCAATCAAATCCACATGTAAATGCGCGTTGGTTTGTTCGCGCAGCCAGCGTAAATTTTCTATCGCTTTCTCATTATTTTGTTTACGACTAATCAAACGCTGCACTTCAACGTTAAATGTTTGTATGCCAATTTCAAACTGCAACGATCCTTCCGGAAACTTTTGCACACTCTCTTTTAATGAATCGGGCAAGTGATCGGGCACTAATTCGAAATGTGCGAATACGGGATCCGCTGGATGAGCCTCTAGCTTATCGAGAAAAAACTGCAAAATACGTTTGCTATTTGCGATATTTAAATTGAAGGTTCGATCCACAAATTTAAATATGCGAACTCCGCGCGCATATAAATTTTCCAACTCACCCAACAACTCATCCAATGGAAATGGCCATGCCGTTTTATCGAGCGCAGATAAACAAAATTCACACTTAAACGGGCAGCCCCTTGAGGCCTCGATATAAATAGCTCTATGGGCAATGTCGTGCGCCGAGTAATGCGCGTAAGGAAAGGCGATCTGTTCCATAGGAGGCTGCTCGCCCGCATGGATTTTCATTAAGGGCTTAGGCCCATCCAGGATCGCGGCACACAAACGCGTAAAGGTGAGATCGCCCCATCCGGTCACTACATAATCTGCCAATTTAACGATGGCTTGCTCTTCGGACTCATACGAAACCTCCGGTCCACCCAGCACGATGATCACCTCCGGTGCTACACGCTTGAGCAGTGCAACGATATGGGTGATTTCGTCAACGTTCCAGATGTACACCCCAAAACCAATAATGGTAGGGCGATGTGCTAATAGCTTTTCGACGATGTCGGGCGCTCGCGTGCCGATGACAAATTCCTGCAGTTGTGTGATGCGGGCTAACTCACCCATGTTGGCCATCAGATAGCGCAAGCCCAACGAGGCATGTGAAAAGCGAGCATTCAGCGTACTAAGGATAATACTCATTGTGTGCGTTCAGCTTCCTGCAATTGTCGCCACATGACTTTGCCCGTGGCTGATTTTGGTAGGGCCTCAACAAAGCTAACGACTCGCGGAACTTTGTACGCAGCCATTTGTGTTCGCGCCCACTCCATTAATCTTTCTCCGCTTATGTCACTGCCTGGTTTTTTTACCACGACCGCTTTTACTGTTTCACCACGATAGTCATCGTGAGTAGCAATAATGCAGCACTCTTGTATGTCTGGATGTTTGTACATCATTGCCTCGACTTCGGCTGGCCATACTTTGTAGCCACTCGCATTGATCATACGCTTTAGTCTATCGGTAAAAAAGAAAAAACCTTCGTCATCGCGATAGCCTAAGTCACCCGATCGAAAGAATTTTTTCCCGTCTAATTCAAGGAATGCTTCGCGAGTTTTTTGTTCATCGCGCCAATAGCCCACCAATACTTGTGGTCCGTGAATAATGATTTCACCTATTTCATTCGCTGGTAGTTCATGATGTGTTTCAGGATCGATGATGCGCGAATCTACACCAAATATAGGAATGCCTAAACATTGCTGCTTAAGTCGCTGTATAGGATTGGAGTGCGAGGTCGCTATCGTTTCAGACAAACCATAACCCTCCATATAGCGCAGGCCCGTCATGTCGAGCAATTTCTGCGCAATTGCCGCTGGCATTGCCGCACCCCCTCCAGACACACGCTTCAAACTCGTAATGTCATAGTCGGCCAAATGTGGATTCGACAAAAAATCGATCATCATGGTGGGAATGCTGGTCCAACTCGTGACTTTGTGTTTCGTGATCAAGCGACCTGCGAGATCGCGATCCCAACGTGGCATGATGATCAACGTCGCACCTGCGTAAATTGCTGCATTCATACTGATCTGCATACCAGTAACATGAAACAACGGCAGCGACAGCAAGATCACATGATCGGGTGATCCAGCACCAGCCCACATAGCCCCGCTCATCGCGTTGTACATTACCGCGCTGTGCGTATGCATGCAGCCCTTAGGCCGGCCCGTTGTACCCGAGGTATAGGGCATGCAGGCCAAATCTTCCGGCCCTGCTATCGCCGTAGCAGGTAAGCGACCTTGGGTAATCGCATCGCTCCAAGCCGTGAGCCTGTCATCGTTAAGTGGCTGGCGAGGTGCGCTCACCCAACTGGGTACATCATTGTCTTCATCGGTCAGATAGTCGGCGTAACAGGCGACGACGATACGACGTAAATGTGTATTAGCCAACAGCGGTGTGATTTGGGGTAAGAGCTCTTG
>JBIIQR010000137.1:0-4924 GCA_044341985.1 Burkholderiaceae bacterium | reverse complement strand
TCTTTTTTTGGTGTATACCGTTTCAAAGGTGCGCCCAAGTCGTTTGCTATTCGCCTGTTTGAATTGATAGTCTTATATTTTTTGTTGCTGGGTATTGCACGTGGACTTGAATCTATGGCGGGCAATCCGTTCCCACAGGGCTGGCAGTTCTATACGGTGACCATTTGCCTCATGCTAGTAATGGCTTTCCCAGGCTATGTGTGGCGTCATTTGCGTCGGCAACAATCCACCGATTAAGTTAGCTTCGCAGAATCGAAGTTCACGCTCAATTTTCATCCATTTCTCGGAGCACTGATGGACAAACACCTGACGGAATCACCGATCAGCAGTGAGCTTGTTTATGACGGTGCATTCATCAAGCTTCGCAGTGATCAGGTTCGTTTGCCCGATGGTACGCAAGCGGTTCGTGAATACTTTCGGCATCCGGGAGCGGTCGTCATTATTCCTTTATTAGATGATGGCCGAGTGGTGATGGAGCGTCAGTTCCGTTATCCCAACGATCAAGTGTTCATAGAATTCCCGGCGGGTAAATTGGAGTATGGCGAAGATCCTTTACTTTGCGCGCAACGTGAATTGCGGGAAGAGACAGGTTATTCAGCGACTGAGTGGCACTATGTTTGCACCATCCATAATGCGATTGCTTATTCAGACGAGCACTTGGATATATACCTAGCCAAAGGTTTATCTGAAGGAGAGCAAGACTTAGATGCCGGCGAATTTCTTGATGTGTTTAGTGTGCCTTTTACTGACGTACTCGAGTGGGTGAGAACGGGAAAGATCACCGACGTAAAAACGATCATCGGTACTTTTTGGCTGGAGAAGATTCAACGAGGCGAGTGGATTCCGCCCAAGCGATAGTGTTTGTTCGTTTTATTGAGATCAAAAAAAACCGCAGATCGCTCTGCGGTTTTTTTATAAGCGAAAACAACAAGAAATTAACGTTGTGTCTCGATTTGTACCAGCGGCTCCGATGGTGCTGATACCACAGGCTTGCGCTCACGCGGAGTGCGTGTCGGTGGAGTTGATACGGTGGACGCTTCTTGTACCTGACGTAGTTTGTCTGGGTTGGTCACTGCCATGGTGAGACCGGCAGATTTCAAAACCTCATCTAAACTCTCTTGGCTTACTGCCTGCGCGACTGGCGCTGGTGTTACTGCCACCGACGTAGGTACGAACACCGGAGCAGGTGTTGGAGTGGCCTCTACCGTTGGTGATTCAGCATGCGCATCATGATGATCATCGCGCTTGTGCTCGTGATGGTGATCATGCTCAGGATGCGTACTTGTAGTCGAATGCGTATGTGAATCAATCTGAGAGTACTTAGGCTCAATCGCAGTAGCATCGGCTGTCACTGTAGGTGCAGGTGCGTGCGCAGTAGCAGCTTCGTTAGTAAACGTTGGCGCCGGTGAATAAGTCGCTGCAGTGCTCACAGGTACTTCTGTTGTGTAGCTTGGGCGTGACTCGCTAGCGTGCTCGATAAATTGCTGCACCACTTCGACGGTATTCGACTCGGAGTGATCGGTGTTGTGATCAGCGTGCGCAGGCGAGCCTGACGCGTCGATGCCAGCATTCTCTGACTGATTACCATCGACTGGATCACGATCGCGACGATTACGATTGCGGCCACCACGACGACGACGACGACGTGGCTCACCCGATGCATCCGTCGTTGACTCTTCACCAGGGTTGGTGAGCAGATCGGCCTGGACCGGTTGTTCACTAACGACTGAAGCGGACACTGGATGAGTGCTTACTGGTAAAGCACCATCTACGCTGACTAGGTTGGCATTTTCATCGGTCGCGAGCGGACGCTTGTCATCACGCTGCTGACGATTACCGCGTTCGCGGCGCGGTTCATTACCGTCTTTGGGTTCGCGTGCTTCTCTAGGCTCGCGCGGTGGCTTGGGCTGACGTGGCTCTTTGATTTCCTTGGCTTTAGGCTCGCGTGCATCCTTGGCTTCACGTGACTCTGGACGTTCATCCGTTTTGTCACGTCCGCGTCCACGACCGGAACGATTACGACCGCGACCACCGCGCTCACTACGTTCACGATCTTTAGTTTTTGCGCCCGCTGCTGCCGGGGCTTCTGCGGCTGGTTTTTTGCGGAAAAATCCAAACAGACGTGACAGAAATCCTTCGGCTGCTTGCTCGTTACTCTGTCCACGGGTTTCGCGACGCTCAACGATCGGTGCGGGTTGATCAGGCGTGATCGATTTAACGACGGCTTCTTGACGCGGCTTGCGCTCTTCTTCTTTGCGCTTGCTATAACCGACATCCGTATCGGCTTCTTCAGCCAACTTGTAGCTAGCCTGAATATCATCCAATCGAGGATCATCGTGCTTGATACGATCGAGCTTGTAGTGTGGCGTCTCTAAATGCTTGTTAGGTATCAGCACTACGGAGGCGCGATGACGAGTTTCGATTTTCAAAATCTCGCCACGTTTTTCGTTCAGTAGGAATGCAGCCACATCCACGGGAGCTTGCACGTGGATGGCGGCGGAGTTTTCCTTCATCGCTTCTTCCTGAATAATACGCAGGACTTGCAATGCAGATGACTCGGTATCGCGGATATGCCCAGTGCCGTTACAGCGTGGGCAGGTGATGTGACTACCTTCGGAGAGTGAAGGGCGCAGTCGCTGACGCGAGAGCTCCATCAAGCCAAAGCGAGAAATTTTTCCCATCTGAACGCGCGCACGATCGTAGTGCAGTGCATCTTTGAGACGGTTCTCAACTTCACGCTGATTCTTGGAATTCTCCATGTCGATGAAGTCGATCACAATCAAGCCACCTAAGTCACGCAGGCGTAATTGACGGGCGACTTCATCAGCAGCTTCTAGATTGGTGTTGAATGCCGTGGTTTCGATATCACCGCCGCGTGTAGAACGCGCCGAGTTCACATCGACAGATACCAGTGCTTCGGTGTGATCGATAACGATAGCGCCACCGGAAGGCAGCGGTACCGTGCGCGAATAGGCGCTTTCGATTTGGTGTTCGATCTGGAAACGCGAAAACAGCGGTACTTCTTCACGATAGCGTTTGACCCTGTGCGCCATATCCGGCATCACGTGGCTCATGAACTGCTGAGCTTGTTCAAAGATGTCATCCGTATCGATTAGGATTTCACCGATATCAGGCTGGAAGTAGTCGCGGATAGCTCGGATGACGAGTGAGGATTCCTGATAGATCAGGAAAGCACCTGGTGCTGATTTGCCGGCGCCATCAATGGCACGCCAGAGCTGCATTAAGTAATTTAAATCCCACTGAAGCTCATCGACGTTACGACCGATGCCGGCAGTACGAGCAATCACTGACATGCCTTGTGGCAGATCGAGCTTATCCATCGCTTCGCGCAGTTCTTGTCGGTCTTCGCCCTCAACGCGGCGAGACACACCACCACCACGAGGGTTGTTCGGCATGAGGACCAGATAGCGACCTGCGAGCGAGATAAATGACGTTAGAGCAGCGCCTTTGTTACCGCGCTCTTCTTTTTCAACCTGAACCACAATTTCCTGACCTTCACGCAAGGCATCGCGGATGCTTGCATTGCGGATGTCGACGCCTTCGCGGAAATAGCTGCGCGCGACTTCTTTAAAGGGTAGAAAACCGTGACGTTCTTCACCGTAGTTGACAAAGCAGGCCTCGAGCGAGGGCTCGATGCGGGTGATGATGCCTTTGTAAATATTAGATTTTCGTTGTTCGCGACCGGTGGTCTCGATATCGATGTCGATAAGCTTTTGCCCATCGACGATTGCTACGCGCAACTCTTCCTGTTGCGTGGCATTAAACAGCATGCGTTTCATTGTGTATGGCTCCGTGGCCCTAAAAGGCCCATGCCCGGCTAGCAGACTATAGGTCTGTTAGCGCGGAAAAATCATTGGATGCACGCGTGGGAACAGAAGCTGGGAGAGGATATTGCCGTTAAATGCAGAACGAGCATTTGACGCTCGTCGCACTAGGCGAGGATGAAACTGAGGTTTTGCTACGGACGAAAAAAGATCACACCATCACGCAGCAACAAACCAGCCCCGATTGGCGGCTTGTCATTGGAGTGAGGGCGTTGTTCAACCAGCGTTGGTTGGAATCTCATTATCGTCACAATCAGCAAATTAATTCAGTTGCATCTGCCAGCAAGCCTTCATCTTGAGAATGGCTTGCCAGACTAATCCTTGCTTTCCTAGCTTTTGCTTCCAGCGATTTGGCGTCCGGTCCGATCGCAACTTCGGTGCGACCCTGACAACGCAAAAAAGCCTGCATGCACAGCTTTACTATCGAATTCTCTGGGAAGATCACAGAATGCCGCTGGTCACATGGGATCGCTTTGTTAGCGAACCCTGCGCTCATTGTGTGAGGGCCTCGAAACAGACGGGGCCGATAGAGATGCCCCTGTGTAGAATGCGTTCTTTAATGTTACACACCCAGCGACTTACATCGCTTTGCGGATTATATATTCAAAATGAATGACTTAGCGAGGCTTTCCGAAAATGACCCGAGGTTTCGCGCCGAGCTTGCCGAATCATCAAATCGCCCCGCAGTTCAATGGCTAACGATTGACTCTGAACAAGCCGGGCAGCGAATTGATAACTTTTTGCTACGAATCTGCAAGGGAGTTCCTAAAAGTCATGTGTATCAAGTGCTGCGTTCTGGCCAAGTCAGGGTAAACAAGGGACGAATAGACGCCACTTACCGGCTGGCCGAGGGCGATATGGTGCGCGTTCCGCCCATGCGCATCGCAGAGAGGGAACATGCCCATGTTCCACCCATGGAATTTGCGATTCTGTACGAGGATGAGCATTTGCTGATCATCGATAAGCCCGCAGGCGTGGCAGTACACGGCGGTTCCGGCATTAGTCACGGGGTCATTGAGCAACTCAGGGCGGCCAGGCCGCAAGCCAAATTTTTGGAGTTGGTGCACCGGTTAGACCGT
>JBIIQR010000227.1:0-3785 GCA_044341985.1 Burkholderiaceae bacterium | reverse complement strand
CATGGTTAAACGGATGGCGACTCAGAAGCAGTTCTTGTTCATCTCTCACAATAAACTGGCGATGGAGATGGCGAATCAGCTGATTGGTGTCACGATGCAAGAACAGGGGGTCTCGCGCATTGTTGCGGTGGACATGGAGTCGGCGGCTAATTTAGTCACGGACGTTCAGGCGGCCTAATTGTTAGCGTCTGCCAGACCAACCTAAGCTTGCTAAGGTTTCGAGTGAAACTTTGGGTTGGTCTGTAATGTTTATTAGTCCCATCGCTGAGCAGATTAGCTCGTCTTCTGCCACGTGGCGCGCTCTGGGCTGGTTTTTACTCTTTATTAGTCCCATAGCTGAGCAGAACGGGCCATTGCTGCGCGCTTCTGGTAGTAAGCTTCGTTTTCTTCGGCCTCGCGTGCTCGGGCATGTTCTACCGATGCGCAAATCAGGTAATGTTCCTCTGCTCGCCGTAACCACCAGTGACGCAGTCTGCGTACTAGGGGTCGTAAAGAGAGCATGGTCAATGTGTGTAAATTGATGTCAGTAGTATCGCGCATGATGTGGACTCCTTATGGGCTCGTTGACTGCTGATTATCGTAATAACAATATTTTTTTGTCATCTTGATATCTGTCAATAATGAGTTAGAGCAAGAGCACAGAGACTGAAAGTGATACCGATAAACGTGATGAACATCGTTGTCCTGCAGAATGTTTGCAGGTCGATGGCGGGCATCTTTTACAATGTCGTTTTGGTGTAGTTGACTTGAGCAAAGACGGAATGCCGCCTTTTTTTCTATTGCAGCTGGAGAACATTCAATGACAGAGTTGCAGGGAAGCCTAATTGCCATCGGTGGAGCCATCGTGGTGGGTGTGGTGTCATACAACAAGTGGCAGGAATGGCGCGCAAAAAAATCCGTTGATAGGGCATTTTCTCCACTGGAGGAAGATGTGCTGATGGGTGGCCGACCTTTAGCCGAACGCCAAGAGCCAGTTTTAGGCGCTTCGCAACGTGGCGCCGATTCCGATTCTGAAGGCGACTACACTCAATCATCATCAAGACAAACTGAAGCGTTTATCGAAACGGTAGGCAAGCCCTTTCCGCTCGATACCTTCATCGACTGCATTATTCCGATCGCACTTGAATTTCCGCTGCGCGGAGAGAAAATCACCAACGCATTTCATCAACTTCGTTTGGTAGGTAACAAGCACGTCGAGGTCATTGGTGAAACTGAAAAAGGCGATTGGGAGAAGGTCGCTGTGGGTGGCGGCTATCACAATCTGCAAGTGGGTGTGCAATTGGCGAATCGGCATGGCCCGCTGTCGGAGCTGGAGTACTCAGAACTTGTAACTGGTTTGGATTTACTCGCCGATGATTTGGATGCGACTCCAGATTTACCTGATATGGCAGAAATCATGGGACTTGCAAAACGTCTGTCTCAATTAATTCACGAATTCGATGTACAACTGTCGATCAACGTTCGATCCAAAAATGAGCCTTGGATGTTATCGACGCTGCGCCCTGCTTTGCAGCGCCAAGGTCTCGAGCTGCGTCCAGATGGACGCTTCATCATGCCTGACGGTGATGGCGGTGTTTTGTATGCTGCACTGATGAATGCCAATCCAGTCGATGACACCAGCACCTTAATCACCTTGCTATTACCGGTCGCAACGATAGCGCCTGAACGCGATGCGTTTAGATCAATGAGCGCATTTGCAAAATCATTAGCGACACGGCTTACTGGTGTGGTGGTAGATGATGCAGGCGAACCGCTTTCCGATACATCACTGGAAGCGATTGAGCAGCAAATTCATTCATTCTATGAGGCCATGGAGCAAACGGGTATTTCGCCTGGCTCAGTCAGGGCGCAACGTCTGTTTGCCTAATGGGTCAGAACGATTTATTCGGCGCTGCATCTGCAGCGTCTGACGCGGGTGATGGAAAAGCGCGAGCCGAATGGTTGCGTGACGAGCTCAATCGTCATTCGCATGCTTACTATGTTCTTGATAATCCCTCTATCCCAGACGCAGAATACGATCAGCTATTTCGCGAGCTACAACAACTCGAAGCACAGCACCCCGATTTGATTTTTCCTGATTCGCCGACGCAACGAGTCGGTGGCGAACCACTACCTGAATTTAATCAGGTGCAGCATGACGTAGCTATGCTCTCTATCAACAACGGATTTTCTGAAGAAGACGTTCACAATTTTGATCGACGAGTGCACGAGGGTCTGGAAAGTAATCGGGCGATTCACTATGCCTGCGAATTAAAGTTTGACGGGCTGGCGATCAATCTGCGCTACGAACATGGCGTGTTGGTTTTAGCATCAACGCGTGGCGATGGATTCACTGGTGAAGATGTCACAGCCAACATTCGTACTGTCCGATCTATACCGTTAAAACTACAAACGAATAATCCACCCGCATTAATTGAAGTGCGTGGCGAGGTGCTGATGTTTAAAGCTGATTTTGCCAAACTCAATCAGCGTCAGCGTGAAGCAAATCAAAAAGAATTTGCTAATCCGCGCAATGCGGCGGCAGGTAGTTTGCGTCAATTGGATTCGCGTATTACTGCACAGCGTAGTTTACGATTTTTTGCGTATGGCATAGGTAGCCTTGAGGGCGCTGCGATGCCGACGCGACATTCAACGCTGCTGGATTGGTATCAAACCATGGGCATTCCTGTTTGTGCAGAGCGTACAGTGGCTAACGATGCGCAGGGCTTGCTGTCATTTTTTGGTGATATTGGCCAGCGTCGTGCACAACTCCCTTACGACATTGATGGTGTTGTTTATAAAGTAGATGACATCGCCCAACAAAAGCAGCTGGGCTTTGTTTCGCGAGCGCCGCGCTTTGCGATAGCCCATAAGTTTCCAGCCGAAGAGGCCACCACTATCGTGTTGGATATTGAAATTCAAGTTGGACGCACGGGTGCATTAACACCTGTTGCTCGATTGTCTCCGGTGTCTGTGGGCGGTGTTACGGTCACCAATGCAACGTTGCATAATGAAGATGAAGTGCGTCGCAAAGATATACGTATTGGCGATTGCGTGATTGTGCGGCGTGCTGGTGATGTGATTCCAGAAGTGGTCGCCAATGTACCTGAGCGTCGCCCTAGTGATGCACAAGAATTTGTAATGCCTTCGGCCTGCCCAGTATGTGGATCAGCGATCGTGCGTCTAGAGGAAGAAGCCGTTGCTCGTTGCTCCGGCGGTTGGTTAACCTGTGCTGCGCAACGTAAAGGCGGACTTTTGCATTTTGTTTCGCGCCGCGCCATGGATATTGAAGGTTTGGGCGAGCAACTGGTTGAACAGTTAGTCGATCGTGGATTAGTGACCACACCCGCAGATTTTTATACCTTAGATTTAGACACGCTGGCTAATCTTGATCGCATGGCAAAAAAATCGGCACAGAATGTGCTGGACGCTTTAGAAAAATCTAAGACAACCAGCTTAGCGCGTTTTATTTATTCGTTAGGTATTCGTCATGTCGGTGAATCAACCGCTAAATCCTTAGCCAAGCATTTTGGTAGCCTCGATGCCTTGCTAGCCAGTGATGAAAATCACGTCTTGAGTGTGAATGATATTGGCCCAGTGGTCGCACAATCTATCTTAAGTTTTTTTGCAGATCCTTTGAATCGTCAATTAATCGATCAACTGCGTGATTCAGGTATTCATTGGGAAGAGGGTGAGCCTGAGCAGAGCTCAGATCTGCTGGTAGGTAAAACCTTTGTATTGACGGGTACTTTGCCTACCTTAAGTCGTGATGATGCGCGCGCTATGATCGAAGCCGCAGGTGGGAA